>DATLYY010000054.1 GCA_035574275.1 Verrucomicrobiia bacterium | reverse complement strand
GGCGGGAAGCGGTAGGTATCCCCTTTTTCCACCCCTTTGACTTCGAGGCGGGAGAAGGAGTTCAAGCTGGTGTAGAGGCCGAAAAAGCGGTTCAAAATGGAGGCGAAGAGATACATCTCCCCTTCGGCGGCAAAGCCGGATTCCGCCAGTTCCAGTTCCACCTTCAAGCCGCGCAAAGCGTCCCCTTTGATGAACAGATGGTCGGGCTTGGCCGAAATTTGGCGGATGGCCTCCAGGCGCATCTCCCCGGCGCGGGCCGCCTGCCGGTCGACAAGCGCGGCGAAATTGTAGAGTTCCAAAATGCCGCGCAGGTTTTCCACGGAGAGAAGCGACAGGTAATTCAGCGAAAGATGGGAGAGGAGCCGCCAGAGAACGCCCCCTTCCAAGGGGGGCGGTATGGACGGGGTCACCCTCGTTATGTTTTGAAACGTGGCGAAGGCCGGGGATTCCGCCGTGGGGGAATTGACATCGCCCGGTTTCAATTTTTCCGGCAGGTTGCGGTTGGAGCAGATGAAGTCAACCGCCACCGTGCTGGTGGATGGGATGGCGACGGACTCGTCGCCGGTTACAAAGGAGATGTAGGTTTCCGTCCCCCTCCCCACCACGGCGGGCCTTAAAGTCAGATGGTAGTACTCGGATTTGCGCCCGCCCCGTTCCAAGGAATGCTCGTAGGAGAAAAAGGGGCGGTATTCCTTTTCCTCCACGGTGCCGGCGGTCCAGCCGGCGACTTTGGAAATGGAGAAGATTTCGTAATGCTCGGTGTTCGTCCCTTCCGGCCTTAGGCGGTATTCGGTTTTTTCCTGCTCGACGCGGATGGGGGTGGCGTGGTGCGGAAACAGATTCACGGCGGGGGTGCAGTACAAACGAACCGAACCGGCCTTGACCCGCACGGCCTCTTCCGGGCGGCGGGTGAACTCGAAAATTATTTCGAAGCGGTCCTTGATTTCCAGCCGGGAAAGCGGGGAAATATCCGTTAGCTCCACAAACAAAAACTTTTCAGGCAGGGTGAAATACTCCTGCAAAAAGCGGTAGCCGGTGAAGGCGGCGACGGGATAGGGCAAAAGGGCCTGCTCCTCCCCCCAGCCGCCGGGGCGCAACGCCTCCGGGCCGAAGGCGGTTTCTTTTCGAGTAGCGGCGTTGCGGAAGATTACCCGCTTCAAGTGATGGGTCAGCAATAAATACAACCCATAGGCGGTCTGCGGCTCGCCCGCGAGGAAAAACGAAAGGTCGGAAAGGCGTATTTTGGTCAGGTCCGCTTTTCCCATCTGGAAGCCGAGACGCAAGAACGGCGCGCCGGTGGCGGGGGTTTCCAAGGCAATATCCTTCAACGCGAAGGGATAGACGTTCAAATCGGATGTGGTCTGGAAGCGGCAGCGGGTTCCTTCCACCGGAATTGATTCCACCGCCGTGCCGCGCAATATTTTCTGCGTTTCCTGCAAGGCGCCGCCGGAGGGGTCAAATTCCAGAATCGTGGCCGAGGGAATCGGCCTTAGGTAATGCGGCCACAAAAGATTGGTAAAATTGTGGGCCAGTTCCGGCAGGTCCCCATCCAGCTTTTGGCGGATGCGGCCGGAGATGAAGGCAAACCCTTCCAAAAGCCGCTCCACGTCCGGGTCGGTGCCGGATTCGGCCAGCATCGGCGCCAGCTTGGGATACGCCTTGGCGAATTCCTCCCCCAGTTGGCGGAGGTAGGAAAGTTCGTCCTGATAGTATTTGTTGAACATCGGTTATCGATTGCCCTTGAGGCATGCGCACATTACAAAGACCAATGTGCGCCACCGAATATAAGGGGTCAATTGAGATTGCTGCATTATTCTATAACCTGGATGCCGCCGGCCGAGCCGAGCTTGGTGGTGAAGGCAAAGGTGACCGACTCCTCCTCCGTTTCCAGCCGGGCCTGGATTTCGAAGCGGATTTCCAAAGGATTGTCCGGGTCTTCCACGAACTTGAGCCGGACGCGGGACAATCTCGGCTCGTATTTTTCTATGGAGGTTTGAATCGACTCCTTGAGATAGGTCAAGGAATCCGGAAAGGCGAAGAAGCACTCGTTCAAGTCCGGCAGGCCGTAATCCGGGGCGGCCGGGGTGAAGCCGTGGCGGCAGTTCATCATCCGGCGGAGGTGCAAAATGATGGAGTCCGACAGCTTTTGCAAATCGACGCCGGAGCGACGAAAAGAAGCGGCCGGTGGTGACACCAGCCGCTCCAATAGACTGCGTTCGTTGGTTACTTTCATGAAGATGAAGACGAACGGCTACGCGACCGGGGCCTCCCAGTCGTCCATCGCCGTGATGCCGCCTTTGACGAAGACCCACTCGATTTTCTGGTAGGTGAAGGAGACCTCCTCCATTTCCGGATACTTCATGTAGTTCGGATCACGGTTTAAAAGCATGTATGGTTTCACCTCGGAAATGTTGGCGTTGGTCAGCTTGATCGTGTAGAAGTTGGTTTCCGCGCCCGCCGTCGAGGGGGTGAAGAAACGGAGCTCGAACTCCGGAATGTTCTCGTTGTTCACCAACACGTTCATCAAAAGCGGGGTGGATTTGTCGATCGGCTTGACGATGCGCAGCGGGCTGTGGACCCGCTTGCCGGTTGGAAGCCCGGAAGCCGCATCCCGGGGGGAATGGACCTTGTGGTCAAAGGCGAAGCACTCAATCCATCCCTCCCGTCCCTTTTGGGTGACGGACCCCTTGATATCTCCTTGCGTCTCGCCTTTGATTTTGACGATGTAACAATTAAGAGCCATACCGTTCCTCCTTGTACCGGCTTTGGGTTATTATTTTTTGTCCAGCTTTCCAACCAACGAGAGCGTGAAACTGGCTCCCATGTATTTGAAGTGGGGGCGCATTTTCAAATCGACTTTGTACCAGCCCGGCTCCCCTTCCACGTTGTCCACGGTAATCTGGGCCTGGCGCAGGGGGCGGCGGGAGCGGACGGACGGGGACGGGCTTTCCATATCCGCCACGTACTGGCCGATCCAGGCGTTCAGTTCCTTTTCCAAATCGGCCCGCTCCTTCCAGCTGCCTATGTTTTCCCGCTGGAGCGTCTTGATGTAGTGCGCGAGGCGGGAGACGATGAAGATGTAGGGGAGCTGCATGCCCAGCTTGTAGTTCAGCTCCGCCTCCTTCCCCTCCTTGGACTGCCCGAAGGTTTTGGGCTTCTGGCAGGAATTGGCGGAGAAGAAGCAGGCGTTGTCGGAGTCCTTGCGCATGGTCAGGGCGATGAACCCCTCTTCGGCCAGCTCGAACTCCCGGCGCTCGGAAATCAAGACCTCGGTCGGGATTTTGGTCTGCACTTCGCCGGCGGCCTCGAAGTTGTAAATCGGGAGGTTGTCCACCGTGCCGCCCCCCATCGGGCCGATGATGTTCGGGCACCAGCGGAACTTGGCGAAGGAGTCGGTAATCCGGGAAGCCAGCGTGAACGCCGTGTTCCCCCAGAGGAAATGCTCGTGGCTGCCGGAGACGGTCTCTTCGTAGTTGAAGGCCTTCACCGGGTTGTCCTTCTGGCTGTAGGGGAGGCGCAAAAGGAAACGGGGGGCGGTCAACCCGACGTAGCGGGCGTCTTCCGATTCGCGGAAGCCGCGCCACTTGGTGTGGGCGGGGCCTTCCATGATCGCCTTGATGTCCTTTAAATTGGGCAGGGTGGTATAGGATTTTTCGCCGAAGAACTGCGGACTGGCGGCGGCGATAAACGGCGCGTGGGCCATCGCCGCCACGGAGGCGCAGTACTGCAGGAGGGCGATATCCTGCGAGCCGGGGCCGAAATCGTAGTTGGCGACCATCCCCCCGACCGGGCTGCCGCCGAACTGGCCGTACTCGCGGGTGTAGACCTGCTTGTACAGCCCCGATTTGGGAATCTCCGGGGAGTCCTGGAAATCGGCCAGAAGCTCCTCTTTGGAGACGCTCAAAATCTCCAGCTTGATGTTTTCGCGGAAGTCCGTGCGGTCCACCAGAAACTTGGCGCCGCGCCAGGCGGATTCCAGCTTCTGGAAGGCGGGGTTGTGCAGGATCTGATCCAGCTGGCGGGAGAGCTTTTTGTCCAGCTCGACGATCATGTCGTCCACCAGCCGCATCTGGATTTTCTCCCCCTTCTTTTCCGGCTTGACCAGCTCGGCGATGAGGGCTTCCAGCCCCCGGCGGGCGTTGTCGTACCCCTCTTCCGGGAGCTTGGTTTCGTACAGGATTTCTTCGACCAGGGATTTTGATTCTTTTTCGTCTGCCATATCGTTCTCCTACTCTCCTACAGCAGGCCGAGCTCTTTTAAGAGCTTGTCCCGGTCGCCGTCGTTTTCCATTATCTGCGCCAGCTTTTTGCGGAAGTTGGGAATGTTCCCCAACGGCCCGCGCAAGGCCGTAAGCGCGGTGCGCAATTCCAGAAGCTTCTTCAAATCCGGAACCTGGTTCACCACCTGCTCCGGCTCGAAATCCTTCATGCTTTCGAATTTCAAGTTCACCGCGAGCTGGTCCTCCTTGTTGCCGGTGAGGGTGTTGTCCACGTTCATCGAGACGGAGAGCTTCATTTCCCGCATCACGCTGTTGAAGTTGTCCTTGTCGATGTTGATGGGCTTGCGCTCCTCCAGCGGGGTGTCGTCCGCGCGCTGGGTGAAATCCCCCAGAATCATCATCTTCAACGGGAGTTCTTTTTCCTCCCCCACGCCGGTGGCCGGCTTGTAGGTGATGTTGACCCGCTCTTTGGGGGCTACAGATCCTTCTTGAGCCATAAATAACCTTCCTTTCGCAACCTAAATTTGTTGTGGTCTAAATATACTACGCATTTGCATGTAAGCAAGTTACTTTTTTCCGAGGTTTAAGGCCATCATCGGGTCGAGCTGGCAGAGGCGGGCGAAGAGCTTCTGGGCTTTGTCCTCCGTATCCGGGAAGGCCTTGTCCTCGTCCAAGGCCTTCTGGTAAGCCCGGTACAAAAGGGTAAGCCCTTCCAAAGCCAGCCGGGGCTCCCATTCATCCAGGGAAAAGCGCCCCACTTCCCGCTCCAACTGTTCCAGGTGGGGGACGGCCACCTGCGGCAGCTTGGCGTTCAAGCAGAAACGGGCCAAGGCCAGCCGCCACATGAACTGCTCCCGCTTTTCGGCGGTCGCTTTGATTCCTTCCTGAAAGAGGTTCACGGCATCGGTGGTTTTTTTCTTTTTGAACAGCTCCCCGGCCTTTTTCACCGTCTCCGCCAGCTTTTCAGAGGCGGCCGCGGCGGACGGGCCGGACGGTTCCGGCATCGAAACGGAGGTTCCGCCGGTCAAAACCTCCGCCGCCAGCCATTTTTTGGCGTCATCGGAAGCGAAGGGGAGTTCGTCCGAAAACTTCAAATCCAAAAGCCCGGGCAGCCGGCCCAAAAGGGCTTTCAGTTCCCCCACAACCGCGGCCTTGGCGCGGCTGTATTCGGCCCCCAAACCATCCATCGATTTTACCACGTAGCGCTGCAAGTCCAGCCAGAAAATGCTCTGGCCGAAATAAGTTTCGGCCGCCTCCAGAAGCTCGGCAAAATTTTTTTCGGAAAAGAGATTCTCCCAGGCCTCCTTGACGTGGTCCGGCGGGCCGGGAAGCTGGGTCATTCCATCCTCCGCCGGTGGTAGGTCGGCCAGCTGCGACCAGACCAGGGCGCGGGTGAGCTGGTACGGGCGGGGGTCGGTCGGGTCGGCCGTCCGCCAAGCGCCGGCGACCAGAAAGCCGGCATCCTGCACGGCGGGAAAAACCTCGTCCGCCTGTTCGGGGGAGGAAATCTCGGAGGGAAAGCCCGCCCCGGTCTCCGCCGGCGCGGAGGCCGAGGCGGAAGAAGCGGCCGACGAGGCCGGGGCCGATTTTTTTTCCAACTGGGAGGAACGCTCGTACAAAGCCCGGCTCAAGTCCCCCAGCCCCGGGTTGCTTCCGGCCAGCTTTTCGGCAAGCAGGCCGGAAAGCTCCTCCATGGCGGCAATCGCTTTTTTGACCGATTCGGCGTCCGCCGGGGCGCCTTTTATCCGCTCGACGGCCCGCCCCCCTCTTTCCGAAAGCCAGGCGAACGGCTCCGAGCGCCCCTTGATGCGGGCGGGGGGCGGGAATCCCGCATCCCAGAAGTTTTTCAAAAAGTCCCGGCAGAGCTCCAGCCCGACTGCCAGCCCGGCGTACCCCTTGGTTTCCAAAAGCCCGAGCGTGAGATACGGGGCGAGCGAAAAGGTTTTGGAAACTTTCAAAAGCTCGGAGGAAAGCTCCACCACGCTCTCCCACTTGACCGGCTCCTTGTTGACGGAGTCCAGTTTTTTGATTTCGTTTTTCAACTGTTCCAGCCGGTCGTCGAAATCGACCGCCTCGCCGCCGGGGGAGGCGGCGGAGACCGGCTCGCTCCCCAGCTTTAAATAATCGGAGAGTTCAGCCACCGTAATGCCTTTCCCAATCCTTGAGGTTCAATAAACTTTTCAATTTCTCATCCGGGTCGTCCAAAACTTTGACCAAAGCCGGCGGAAGTTTCTCCTTTTGCAATTTTTCCTTTCCCAAAGCGGCCAGATTCCAGATGAAGTTGTTGTTCAAACCGGGAACCAAAAGATAAGGGAAGAAACGCCCTTCCGGGAAGCGGAAGAACAGAAAGCAGTTCCCCCCCTCCGAGGAAAAGTTCCAGAAAACCTGCAGGGGGAGTTTTGGCCGCGACAAAATCTTTTGGCAGAGGTAAATCCAGAAGGCGGCCTGCCGCCCCGCCTCCTGCGTCGAATCGGCATGCACCGGAAACTGCAGGATGAAATTGAACCGGCCGAAATCCTCTTTGCGAAGGGGAATCAAGGATTTGAAGAGGTTGTCCAAAAGCAGATATTTTTCGGGCGCTTCGACAGAACCAAAGAGCTTTTGCCAGAAATCCCCCAAGCTTTGGCTTTCGAGATAGCCGTCAAAAGCCCCCTGTCCGTCTTTCAAATAGCGCGGCAGGGAGGACGCCAACGGGCTGATTTTCTCCCCGTAGATGGCATCCACCGAGGAGGGCCAGGCCTCCGAGAGGGTCTCGCTTCCCTTTTCCAGAAAGGGGCCGAAGGCGACCGGCAGCAAATAAAAAAACTCCCCCTCCGGCCCGGCCTGCGCCGTGGAAAAGACGGAAAACGGGTAACGCCGTCCCCCCCGGTCTTTTGACGGGGTGGAAAGCCCCACCAAAACCGCCGTCGGTTCGCCGGCGTTCAGGATGAAGCCGAAACGCCGTCCCGAGTCGAACGAGGCCTCCCAGCCGTTTCCCACCAAGGCGGGAAACTGCGCCAGCCCGTCGGCCAGCCATTTTTCCAGAACCCGGGCCGCCGGGGAGGCGACGTTGGCCCGGACGAAATCGCCGAAGGCCGGCAGTTTGCCGGTGTAGCCGATCGGGGCCTGCGTTTGGTCGCTCTTGGAATTCCAGATCACGGGCAGATTTTTTCGGGCAGTTTGAAGCTTTGGAAATGTCCCCGCTGCAGAAAGTCCCCCTTCAGGCCGTATTCCGCCCGGTAGGCAAACCCGCCGCAGTCGAAATCCCAATAGACGCTTCCCCCCTGCGCCACCCCTTGGTCGAACAGCCGGAAAAGGGCCCAAGGGCCGCTGAAGCTTTTCGGTTCGCAGCGCAGCCCCTGCACCTTGAGTGAAAGCTCGCAGTTCGGGTCGGACGGTTTCCACATGAAATCCCAGGGGATTTTGACCCCCATCCGGTAGGCGAACGGGGGCTGACTTCCCAAGGTCAACTGGGCTTCCTGCACTACGCCGCGGCCGGAGGTGGGACGGAAATTGCGGGCGTCCGCCTCCAGCGTGAAAGCCAGCCCCAGCGCTTCGCCGGGGTACAAATCTTTTGCCCGCAGGGCCAGTGAGTCATACTCCGCGGAGAAGCGCATCCCTTCCTCCCGGGCGGGACGGATTTCCTTTTCCTCGAACCACAAAAGCCCCTCTTCCCTTCCGAGGAACTTTTGCATCTGCGCCACCGAGGCCTCCTTGTCGGAGGGGCTGAAGGGGTACAACCCGGCCAGTTCCCGGACAAACGGCTCGCGGATTTTTTCCTCCCAGATTTCGTTCAAGCACTGGCAGGCGTCGCCGAAGGCCGCCTCCTTGGCCGCCTCGAACGGCTTTTGCAGAAACTCCTTGGTTCCCAAAGCGTCCCAGACCACGCCGCGGGTGGCGTAGTCCCGGCGGCTGGACATGTTGTTGACCAACGATTGCAAAGCCGAGCCGCAGTTTTGTTTTCCCTTGAAGCTTTCCGCCCCCTCCTGCATCCGCTTATTCAACTCCGGCAGATCTTCCTCCAGATAGGTATCCTTGGCCGGCTTTTCCCCCCGACCTTTCAATTCGCCGCTCAACAAATCGGACAGGGTCTGGAAATCGGAGGCGAGCTGTTTTTCAAAATCATCCCCCTTCAATTCCCCTTTTTCAAGCGATTTCTGCAAAAACTCGAAGAGCTCCGAGCCTCCCCCCGCCAGCTTGGCGATTTTGCCCACGGCGTCCTCCAAGTCGGCGAAGGGGCCGACTTTTACGCCGGCAAAGAAGTTCTTCCACTGGGTGCGGTAATCCTCCCGATAGAGCCGCTTCAACTCCTGCCGGATATCGACGCCGGAACGCTCCACATTGGCCTTTAAAATCGGATTCTTTTCCATCTCCTCCGGGCTTTTTTCAAACAGCCCGGAGACCGCCTCCTCCCATCCTTTGCGGGTGTAGGCGCCGGAGAGGGGATTTCCCGAGAGAAGCTGGCTTCCCGGAACCAAATCCTCCACCCGCAGGGGGGGCAGCCGGCCCCCCGCGCGGGCAATCAACTGGTTGTAGAACTGCTTCGGCCCGAAGCGGGGCTTCAAGACCGCTTCCGCCAGGCGCACCGTTTCCCGGTTGGGGGTTATGGTGTAATCCAAAAGTTCCTCGTCGGCCCGGTGCTTCCAGTAATAATTGATCTGGTCGGACAGCATCCTTTGCCACTCCTCGTGCCGTTCGACCGGGACGTTGGATTTCCAGAATTCCCAGATTTCCTGGGCCAAAACGCTCGGCTGGGCGGCGGGGTCGTACTTCTCGGAGAGCATCCGGTAGCTGGTGAAGACATTGGAGTAGCGGTCCAAATCGGTAAGCGCGCGGGTGGTGTCGGAAAGATATTGGGCGAAGTGGTTGTGGCTGGGGACCAAAAGACTGTAGCGCAGTTTTTTCAAGAACTGCATGCGGGCCTCGCGGTTGGCTTTCTGACCGCTGTAAAGCCCCCAGTGAAGGGAAAGCGGGCTCCAGCTCTCCTCCCATTGGTCCAGCTTCTCCAAGCGCCGGAAAAGGGGCATGAGCGTTTCCATATCCCGCACCGGGTTGGCGCCTACACTGCGAACCACGCGCGCGGCTTGGTGCGTTTTTTTCAATTCGCTTTGGTTTTGGAAGAAGGAAATTAGGACCGCCGACAATATCCCGACCCCCAAAAGCAGCTGCCCCCAAATAGCGGCGAGGCGCAAATACTGGCTTTTTTTGCCGGCCTTGGTGCTGGGGGCGGCAAAGTTGCGGTCGAACAAAACGATGCGCTGGAACAGTTCCTTGATAAAATAGGCCTTGGGCTCGGACGACTTTTCCTGTTCCCGAAGGTTGCCGGAAACCCCCATCTCCCGGCTCATTTTGCCGATTACGGCGTCGATGACCGTCCCCTCCCCCTGCGTGCCGGAGGTGAAATAAATGCCGCGCACGGCGGGGTCCTGGCGGAAGCGGGAGGACTCGAAAAGGATGTCGACGAAGCGGACGAGGCGATTCTTTATTTCCTGAAACTCCTGCGGGAAAAGATAGACCCCCTGCTTTTCCTGGCTGTTTTTGTCCATTCCGAGAAGCGCATTGCGGCGGGCGGCGAGGGCGGCGGCCAAATGCTCGAACTCATCCTCGAATTCCTTGTACACGGGCAAACGGCGCTCCTCGTACAGCTTGAAGGTTGTTCCCCAGACCTGCTCCCGCTCCCGCTTTCCCATATCGCCGAAGAAATCGACAAAGCCGTGGAGCAGGTCGCATTTGGTGAAGACCAAATAGACCGGGAAGATGATGCCCAGCTGGTCCAGAAGCTCGTCGATTTTTCCCCGCAGCAGCCGGGCTTCCGCCTCCACATCCTCGCGGCCCAAAAGCTCGTCGAAGCCGACCGCCAGAATCAGCCCGTTGATGGGGGCTTTCTTGCGGGCCTTCTTTAACATTCCCACGAAGGCGTTCCACTCCACCTGATCCTGCGCCCCCCCTTCGGCCGTGTAGCGGCCGGCGGTATCCAGTATGATTCCCTCGTTGGTGAACCACCAGTCGCAGTTGCGGGTGCCGCCGAAACCGCGGATGGCGGTCGACTCCGGGCCGGAATCAAAAGCCGGGAAGGAAAGACCGGAGTTTTTGACCAAGGTCGTTTTCCCCGCGGCGGGGCGGCCGATAATCATGTACCAGGGCAAAACGTAGAGGGCGTCCCCCTTCTTCCAGCGGCTGCCGCCGGCGGAGCGCTGCAGGACGCGAATGGCGGCTTCCATCTTCTCACGCAAAGCGCGGATTTCATCCTTCAAATCGGGACGGGCGGAGAGCTCGTCGTCGCGGGCCTGCGTCGCCAAATACCCTTCCAGCATTTTGGCCTTGCGGCGGGCCAGAAGTTTTTGCACGAGCAGGTATATCAGCGCGCCAAGAATGAGAAGAACCACGGCGACGATGCACCAGAAACGGGGGATGCCGACCATCGGGCCGACGACCAAGATGATGACGGCGATTATCAAAACGCCGGTCAGGGCGCCGGCCTTGGAGCGGAGGAAATTTAGGATGAAGTTCATTGCAGGTTTCTAATCTGTTCCGCCCAGTGGGAGGCCCGCCCCGAAAGCAAAAACTTCAAGATCAAAAAGACAACGAAGACCACGCCGGATACGGCGGCGGTGATGACCCAAATCGGAAGCTGGCGGGAAACCGCCTGCAGGGTCTCCTCCGGCGGGCGCCAGTGGGGGGACAGCTCGCCGCCCGTGCCGCGCAGGCTCTTCAGTTCGCGTCCCAATTGGTCAATCAAGGGGGTTAATTCCGTAGGATTGAAAGCGTACTTCCCTTCGAATCCAAGCGCAAGGCAAATGTAAAAAACCTCCAAAAGCGGGGCTTTTTTCTGCCCTTTCAGGCGGGTCTCCTCGAGTTTATTAAAGAATTCGCTGCCGGCGATGTTTTCGCCGAAGTATTCCAAGGCCAGGGGATTGTCCCACCAGTTCCCCTTCTCCAGCCAATCGGAGCGGGAGATGGTTTCGTCGATTACGGCTACAAGTGCATATTTCGCCGCATGCAAATCATCGGGAGAGAAACCTTCTTTCAGCCCCTCTTTTTCCACCCGGGCGAAGATGCCGGAGATTTTGGCCCGCAGTTCCTTGGGGTCGCCGTAGTTCTTGCTGGTGGCCAGCGTTAAAATGAGGGAGAAAACGGGGGAATACAAATCCGCGAGACTCTTGCCGCCGGTGTGGGTGGCGGGTGTTGCGCCCGTTTCCCGCCGGAATTCCTCGAGGTTAATCTGGCGGGTTTTGAAGCGGTCGGCGGGGTTTTCGGCCATTTACTACTTACTTCCCCACCGCAATCAGTTCAACCGCGAATCCCGGGAACTGCCGGGGCGGGGCGTAGATGGAAATCGCTTTGGCTTCCTTGATGAAATCCCAGCGGTCCCCCTTGGCGTCCAGCCGGAAATAGACCAGGCCGGCCTTGCGGGGAATCACAGCGGGGGGAAGCGGAACGAAGTTCAAGGCGACACCGGGCAAATTGCCGCCGACCAGCCGGGCGATTTTGTCCGGCGAAATAATCTTGGCCTGCAGGGGAAATTCCGCTATCAGGCGGCTTTCCGGAATTTCGGCCGAGACGCCCAAGTAAAAGTGGGCCGATTCAAGCAAGCCGATATCGGCAATCGTCCCCTCGTACATTGATTCGTCCTTGCGCGTCAGTGGTATCACCGTGTAGCGCTCGGAAACGACCACTTCGAGGTACTGCTTGATTTTTTTATCCAGCTCGCCAAAAAGTTCACCCAGCTCCTCGTGGCGGTAGGGCGGGAGGGCGCGGGGCTGGGCGCCGACGTTGAAGGTGGCCAAAGCCCCCGCCAGCCGGATGAGCTCCATATAAAAATGAACCGGATGGATTTCCGGATGATTGAAGAAGTGGGCCATTGTCGGCACATGCGCGTTCACGGTTTGCAGCAAAAGGAAATTGGGAAAATCGGTGGTTGAAAATTCCGCCATCTGGGGGGTGCGCTGGCGCACTTTTTCACTTAAAGCATTTGACTTGGCGGCCAGAAGCTCGAGAATGGCGCGGGCCATATTGACGAGGTATTCGGAAGACATCAAGGACAAGGCGGGCGGAATGTAAGTTTCCCGCAATTGCAGGCCGCCGGTGGCGGCGCGCTCCACTTCCGCTATTTTAATGTAGTCGTACCCTTCCAGATTGTCGCCGGAGAAAAGGATTTTCAATTCCTTTTTGGCGTAGGCAATTTCCCTGTCCCCCTCGCCCGTGACTTCGTCCGGCAGGTTGACGAACTGCCGTTTGTAGCGGGCCTCTTTGGAATTTTCCTCCATTTTGATTCCGGGGGCGCCGGGGCGCAGGGCCGGAAGCGCGAGATAGACCGAAAGCGCGTCCCCCGATGCGCCGAAGGCCCCTTCCATCGAGCGGACTTCCGGCGGGGCGTCCACCGCGGGGATGCGGATGGGGGTGCCGTCCGGCAGGATTCCCTCGAATTCCCGTATGGTGAAAAGCTTGTTGGCCACCGCCTCGCGGTTAATTAAAAGCTTCCAGACCCCCCAGGCGAACGGGACGAGCGAGCGGAGCTGGAAGGTTAAATTTTTGTCGTGGTAGCGATCCCACTCCTGAAAGTGGTGCTGGGTTAAAAAGAGCCCTTCGCTCCAGAGAATTTTATGGTATTGGGGCATCTTATTTCTTGGGCGGCAGTTCTATTGTATTCTTGGGAACATAGAATGAGGCCTTGCCTCCCGCCGCCCCCAGCTTGACGTAGCGCCGTTCCTTCCCCCCTTCCGGCGGCTGGTTGAAATTGCCGATGACCGCCAGATAGACGTTGCTGCCGGCTTTGGATTTATCGTAGGTCAAACTGACCACTTTTTTCACCCCCGGGTCGAGGGTGATTTTCACGAGCGCCAAGGTGTCGTCGGCAAAGGAATTCCAGAAAGTGCGCTGCTGTTTCAATTCAAACAAGTCGGGGATGCTTCCCTGCATAAAGCGGTCGGGGGTTTTCAAAACGAAGGCGCGGACTTCGACCGAGTGCACTCCCCCCTGCTCGTCCCAGTTCAAGCTGTCCGCCCGGCTGTTCAAGGTCAGAACGGCTTTGCCGGCGCCTCCTCCCTTTTTAATCATGCTGCAGCCGGCGGCTGCTATTCCGATTAGCAAAATGACCGTTAGTTTTTTCAACCTATCCTCCCTCATTATTGTTATTTTTCCTCTTTTGTACCGGATTTGTTGGCCATGAAGCCGATGTATCCCTGCCGGAAGTGGGGGCGAAATTTCGCCTCCAGCTGCTGTTCTTCCTGTTGCAAAAGCTCCTCGTATCGTTTGTGAAATTCCTTCCAGAGTTTTTTGTGCTTGAAGAGCGAAAACCTGCCGCCGTTGGACATTTCCTTTTCGATTTCTTCCGGGTCAACCTTTTTCAAAAGCTCCCTTGTCCCCTCTTTTACCGAGGTGCGGAAGCCGGAGAGGAAGGCCAACTGATGGTATTTCAGTTCGTTTAAGGCCTTGTCCAAGTCGTCCGCCGCGCCGGCTTCGGCGTTGGCCCATTGGAACAAATACGGGCCGATTTCCTTCTCCCTTTCCTCCACCCGGAAAATCTGGGTGCCGGAGGAGGGGCCGGAGGCGAACATGGCGTACTGTTTTTGGAAGAGTTTGCGCCCGCGCAAAAGCTCCTTGAATTCCCGCAGCATCACGCTGGTGGCGTACTTCAGCCGTTCGCAGAAGGTTTTGATTTCCTCCGGACGCTCGAAGGTCTTTTTGTCCCCAATCAGGTAATTGGAGAGGGCCACCAACTGGTCGTAGGCGGCTTTGTGCAGTTCCGCTTCTTCTTTTGGGGGCGTTTCTTTTTTTTCTTCTTCCATTAAAACCGTCAATTCACCAAAAGCCGTTTAATTAAAAGCCCCTCCCGTTGAACATTCCAATTGCTCCACGTTTCCTTACCAATTGTCCTTTTAAGTTAATACGAAGCAAAAGATTGTCAACTTGTTAATTAAACCTAACCCCCGACCCCTTCCCGACACGGGAAGGAGAGAAATACAGTTTAGATTACGAGCGGCTTACTTCCACCTATCCCCGGCCTTCCTGATGTAATGGGCCCAGACATAGGGCCAGGGAACAACGATGGGAACCAAAATAATCCCAAACAAGCAGTCCTTGACCGATGCCGCCGTCTCCGGGTTCATTTGGCCGGCGCGCCAGAGCGGGAGCGCAAAAGCCAAGAGCCAGATTAGTTTCCAGATTAGTTCAAAGAGAAGCAACGGCAGCATTTTCAACGGATAACGAAGGCCCAAGAGCGCCAGAACCGACACCCCGGCCAGCAAGCTGGAAACGACGCCATTCGCCCAGGGCGTCGATTCGGCGTGGCGAATGACGCCGGGCCATATCGTGAATCCGAGCCCCACGATTATAAGCAGGTACATTGCCCGCAAAAGATACAGGCGGAAAGTTGAAACGTCATCAGGCATTATGCGGCTCCTCTCCTTCAACAGTTGTTCCGTTTCATATGGAGGAAGTTACGAGAACCGGAGGCCGGGAGTTCCGGTTTTCTTTATGCGCATTTGACTACCACCAGTCAGGCAGTTAACTTCTGCTATGTGGAGGCAGGAATCTCCACAGAAAGGATGATTTGATGAAGTGGTTGCGTTTTGTACTGCTCCCCTTTAGTCAAGCGGCCTGATATGGAGTCATCGGGCTGAGGTTATAGGTTTTCTCGAACCTGTTCGGCGGCTGGTAGCCCAGGGCCGAGTGCAGGTAGGTTTCGTTGTACGTTTCGATCCAGCCGTTCA
>DATLYY010000053.1 GCA_035574275.1 Verrucomicrobiia bacterium | reverse complement strand
GTGGCGTCTGGCCGAAAAGGAGAGGACCTCCCTTGCCACGGGAGGCCGGGCCGGCTAGAGTTTCATTCCCGCCGCGAAAAGGCGGGACAGAGGAAGGATAAGAAAAAGTGATTCCGGCCGTTGACACCGGCCGGGGGGCGTCTAAAATAAACGTTGGCGACGGTGAATCCTTTTCGCCGGAGCTGCATCTAAATCAAAGGATACGTATGGCCGTCGGAAGGCCGTAGCAAAAAAAGAAATCGGCTGTTGACAGCAGTGGGCTGCGTTCTATAATTCCCCTTGCTCCCGCTGGAAACCAAACCCTTAACTTCCAAAACCATCGAACGGATGGCGGCAATCGTAACAGCGATTATCGAAACCGGATAAGCTCTATCTTCCACGTGAGGTTGGGATAGAGCCAAACCCGACGGGTTTGGCTTTTTTGTTCGGCGAGAGAGAGGGCGCATAGCTCAGTTGGCTAGAGCGCAGCTCTGATAAAGCTGAGGTCCCTGGTTCGAATCCAGGTGCGCCCAGTGCGGCAAGGCCGGCGACGGCGGGGTGGAGATCCAGGGCTACAGGCGCCCCACGAGGCGAAGAGCGAGGCAGCCGGTCGCGGTTCACTCGAAAGGGGATGTAGCTCAGCTGGGAGAGCGCGTGGTTTGCAACCACGAGGTCAGGGGTTCGATCCCCCTCATCTCCACATGAGGATGTCAAGAAAAAAATCGGAAAAAAAAGAAACGGGAGAATTGACGGAGGGAAGTGGCCCCGGTAGGATGAAGATACACCACTTTGCACAGCACGGATTGGCGATCTAACCGAATCCCTCTGCTACCAAAAGAAAGAAGAGCCGGCTGGTTGCGAGCCGGCGCACCGGAGTGTTGCTCTCGTGCGTCCGCTCCTGACCAACGGACAGAGCCGCCGCCCGGCGGTCCTGCAAGTTGAAGAGAGGTGGCCTTTCTGGGGCCTGCCTCGGCAGGGAAAAAAGTTCTTTGACAATTTGGTGATAGCGAGAAGTTGCAAGGGCATCTTCGCAATCCTTTTACGGGGTCCGG
>DATLYY010000052.1 GCA_035574275.1 Verrucomicrobiia bacterium | reverse complement strand
AGTTCCAGCCCGTTTTACAGCCCGGATGCGATTTCGGATATGGATTTCATTGCGGTGTATTACGACACCCTGAAAGACCCGCGTCTGGTCACGACGCCGGACCCCGAAAACGGCAAGCCGCACAAGCCGATGGGGTTGAGAATCGAGCAGCGGAGTCATTCCTGGTCGGCGGAATGGGGGCAGGACTGGGTGCTTTTGGATTACACCATCACCAACATGGGGGACGAGCCGATTAGGAAAGCCTATATCGGGTTATTTATGGATCCGAGCATCGGGAATTTTGCCAAAGGCACTCTTTTCAGCAATGATGATTATACCGCCTTTCAGACAAGGATAAAACCGGACAGTTGCTTGGGGGGCGGAGCATTACAAATACCGAATATAGAGAATTTGAACATCGCTTATGCCTACGACAACGACGGCGATCCGGAAGAGGGGAGTAATTTCGGACTATCTTCCAGCAATCCGACCGGCGCTTTGGGAGTCAAAATTCTGCGGGCCCGGGAGGCCTTGCGACCGGATGGAACCTTGGCCGCCGGATTATCCTTCAACTGGTGGATTCCGGACGCCTCCGGTCTTTTGGACTGGGGGCCCCAGCATGCCCCGGGATTGACCAATTCCTTTGGCCGCCGGGGACAGCCGATGGGGGACGTGATGCGTTATAAATATCTTTCCAATCGGGAGATTGACTACGACCAAATCATGAGCACGATAATCGCGCCGGACTTGTTTGTCGATACGCTTTTGCAAAGCGCAAACTGGCTGCTACCGCTTGAACCTTTTGGTTCAGCCGTGGATATCGCCAACGGGGCGGATAACCGTTTTCTGCTTTCCAGCGGGCCATTCGAGCTGGACGTAGGGGAAAGCGTGCCGGTCACTTTTGCTGTTTTTGCCGCGTCCGCTTTCCACACCGACCCCGCCAATTTTCAAGCCAACTTTCCCAACCCGTCCGATTTCCAAAATCCGAACAAAGTCAGAGCTTACAAGCAATCTCTCGCTTTTCAGGGACTGTTTGAAAACAGCCGGATGGCCCGGAAGGTTTTTGACAACGATACCAAAAGCTTTTTAATTTTTTGCACGTTTAGGTGTACTCCCATGGGAGGATGTGTTCCTCTTAATGTGCGCCGTTTTCACGGAGACGGCGTTCCGGATTTCAAGGGGCCGGTGCCGCCGCCCTATCCGAAAGTGGAATTTTCGACCGGCGAGGGGGAGGTTACCATCCGCTGGTTTGGAAAGGAGACGGAGAACGCGACCGACCCGATATCCGGCCTGCAGGATTTTGAGGGGTATTCCATCCAGATGTCGCCGGACGGGGTTAACTACACCATCATCGGCTACTTCGACCGGATAAACTGGCGGGGGTATTTCATCAACCGGGACGTGAACCAAGACGGGATTCCGGACGCCTACCGGGAGGAACCCCTGTCCAACCGGCCGTTGAGCTACGAGGAGATTCAAAACCTGTACGCCGTGAACTGGGACACCTGCGCCAACAAACCGGGGAACATCACCAAACCGATCGACCCGAAGCGGTTCAACGCCCTGCCGCTGTTCAACCAGCAGCCGCTCATTCCCGCCCCCAATCCTTGGTGCGACCCGGACACCAGCTCAACGGCCGCGCGGGTGCGCTTCTGCGATAACTGCGGGCCGTCCAACACCAAGTTGGATACCATGCTCTTTTTCCTTCAGGAAGGATTTAACCTCGGCTTAGACCAAGCCCGGATGTATCCGTCCGTCATCGACCCGGCCAACGACAGCGCCTATTGGTACCAGTACAAAATCTCCGGGCTTTTTCCCTCCCAGCCGCTCTGGTTTTCGGTCGTCCCCTTCGACAACGGAATGGTGACCTTCACCCAGAAAATTGACCCGCAGGCCGCCTCCCCGTATGCCGGGGCCTATTTGGTTTATCCCATTGCCACCGACTCTGCCCGAAAAGCGGAGGAGTTGAAAATTTCCGTTTATCCCAATCCCTATCGGGTTGACCACGATTACAGTTTCTTTGAAAAGAAACTGCCGGTCTCCGGCCATCCCCAGAGCAGCCAGCGAATCAACTTCGTCAATTTGCCGCCGCGGTGCGTCATCCGCATCTATACCCTGGACGGGGATTTGGTTCAGCAGATCAACCACGACAAGAACCCGAACGCCTCCGATTCGGGGTACGATTTCTGGGACTTGCTTTCGCGCAACGCGCAGAAGGTGGTGGCGGGGATGTATATTTTCAGCGTGGACTCCAACGAAGGGAGGTACGTCGGCAAAATACTGATTATTCAGTAAAATGATAAAAGCCACCGCCCGTCATTCCCCCCCCTCTTTTTCGCCTTGAATTCTTTTTGGTTTGCCCTATTTTCCCGTAGTCATGTCCGAAGTGCTTTTAGGGGCGCATATGTCCATCGCCGGTGGGGTGTTCAACGCCTTTCTCTCCGGGAAGTCGGTCGGCTGCAACACCATCCAAATCTTCGTCAAAAGCAACAATCAATGGCGGGCCAAACCGCTTTCCGACGAGGAGGTGGAAAAATACCATCATCTGCAAAAGGAGACCGGCATCGGCCCGGTGGTGGCGCACGACAGTTATTTGATCAACGCCGCCTCGCAGGACAGCTCGCTTTTTGCCAAGTCGCGGGACGCCTTGAAAATCGAACTGGAACGGTGCCAGAAGTTGAAAATTCCTTATCTGGTTATGCACCCCGGTTCGCACTTGGGGGCCGGCGAGTCAGTCGGGCTGGCCACCATTGCCCGGGCCATCAACGGGATTTTTGAGGAGTTGGAAGACAAGGGAACAAAAATCGCCCTCGAGACGACCGCCGGGCAGGGCTCCAATTTGGGGTACCGGTTCGAACACCTGGCCGAGATCATCGGGCAGGTCAAACAGCAGAAGCGGATGGCGGTCTGTCTGGACACCTGCCACGTTTTTGCCGCCGGCTACGACATCCGCACCGCGGAGGGGTATAAAAACGTGATGGCGGAATTCGACCGCATCATTGGGCTGCCGCACCTGGCGGCCATCCACTTCAACGACTCCAAGAAGGGATTGGGGAGCCGGGTGGACCGGCACGAGCATATCGGCAAAGGGGAGTTGGGAAAAGAGGCATTCGGGTTTTTCCTGAACGATGCCCGGCTGGCGCAGGTGCCGAAGATTCTGGAAACCCCCAAGGGGCCGGACTACGCGGAAGACAAAATGAACTTGAAGGTTTTGCGTTCCTTGATCAAATAATGGCAAAAGTTTTTGCCGGGGTTTTGCTTCTGGCCGGCTTTTTGTCCGCCGCCGGGCAGACCTTCGAGGAAAAACCCCGCCCGGCGGTTTTTTACAAATTTCAAATCGACGTCTTTGAAGAGCGGCAGGGACGGGTGGGGCTGGCGGATACCCGCACGGTGGAGATTCCGGAAGGGAAGATGCGGGGGGTGTTTCTGGCCAATTTCACCCTCGATTTAACCGCCAAAAAGGAGAAGGGTGGCGCGGCGGTCGATTTCCAACTGGTGACGCTGGCGCCAGAAATTGCGACCCGCACCGGCCGGGCCGTTCTGGACAGCGGCAAAGTGCTTTCCATTCTGGACCTGCCCGGCAAGGGGGGCTCCCGCTACCGGGCGGCGGTCCGGTTTGACGGGCGGGTGCGCAAAACGGTAACCTGCTCTTTTGAGGACTTCAAGTGGCATGCCGACCCGGCCGCCCGCTACGATTTCGGGTTCGTCCAGTACACCTGGGGGGATTACCACTGGAATCTTTTGCGGGACCGGGTGGAGGACCTGACCGATTCCCTCTCCAAAATCTTCTATCTGGTCACCTCCCAGCGTCCGGAATATCACTTCGCCCCCTGTTTATTATCCGACTGGGTTTGGGACGGCCGCTTTTACTTTTCTTTGGAACCCTCGCGCAAGCGGGCCGTCTCGGCCTACTGCCGGGAGGCGAACTCTTTTTCCCCCTGGGTGGCCAACGTTCTGCTTTTTTACCTAAGCTGGGGGCATGCCCCGGCCCCCTTGGTCGAGGGAGCCGCGGGTTATTTCGACTATCCGCACTATTTCGCCCAAAATTACCTAAAACAAGGAAAGCTCGACTCGCTCATTCACTTGCTTTCCACCTACCGCTACCGCCAACTGCCGCCGGAACGGGGGCTGGTGGAGGCGGCTTCGTTCGTCCGTTTTCTGGTGGAAAAATACGGGACGGGAAGTTTTGAACAGCTTTACCGGGGCTCGACCGATTTGAGCCTCAAATCCGATTTGGAGACTTTCTACGGAAAACCGGCTGATTCGCTGGAGGCGGAATGGCGGGCGGCGCTTGCGGCTTTCAAGCCGGAGCCGGAGCCGCTGCGGCGGCTGGCGCAGGAGGAGTTCTGGAATTACCGCTTTGAGGAGGCCTTGCGGCTATATCGTCGGGCCGTTTCTTTGGATTCCAAACCGATGGCGGAGGATTACGCTGATGTTGCCAACCAGTTCTACAACCTGGGGCGCTACGACAGCGCGCGGGCCTATTTTGAGCGGGCCTACCGGGCCGATTCCACCTCTTGGCAGCGGCCGTACGCGGCGGCCAATTTTTCGCTGCTTTTGGACGATACGCTCCGCCTCGGGCGCTTTTTCCGGCGGGTTCTGGAATTGGACAGCACCATAGCCGACGGACTGGTGCGGCAGGGGACCTACGCTTTCGAATCCGGGGATTTTGCCCGGGCCGAGTCGCTTTATTCTTTGGCCCTGCGCAAAAAAACCCGCCCGGATGATTTGGCGGAACTGAATTTAAACCTGGGGTATTTGGCGTGGCGGGTCCGAGGGGACTTCAAAAAGGGGAACGAACTTTTGAACGCCGCCTGGGGGAGCTTGCGTCAGGCGCGGAGCGACGCCCCCGGCATCCCCGCCAACTACTGGCGGCTGGGGGAGCTGTTTTTGTACAAAAACCTGCCCGATTCGGCCGAGGCGAATTTAAAATTCGCCCTCTATTTGGAAACCCGCCCGTACTATCTGGCCAAAATCTTCATCCGGCTCGGCAACCTGTACGACCTCTTGAACCGGAGGCAGGAAGCGTTGGCGCACTACCGCCAGGTTTTGCAGATGGCGGCCGCTCCCTTGGACCGGCGCCGGGCGCAGGGGTATCTTTCCCGCCCCTTCAAGCTGGGAATGCCGTAGCGGATGTTTTCCTTCCTGAATCCGCTTTTCCTGTTCTTCCTGCCCCTTTCGGCCATCCCTTTCCTGATCCATTTTTTAAACCGCCGGCGCTCGCAAACCGTGCTGTTTTCCTCCCTTGTATTTTTAAAAGGGCTGGAGAAGACCCGGCTGCGCAAGATTCAGCTGAAGCAGTGGCTTCTGCTTCTGGTCCGCACGCTGGTGATTGTGTTTTCGGTTTTGGCCTTCGCCCGGCCTTCCTGGCACCCGGGCGGAGGGGCGGGCGGCGGGCGCACGTCGGCGGTCTTCGTTTTTGACGACGGCTACCGGTCGGCCCTGTTGACCAGGGACGGCGTGGTCTGGGAACGCTACAAGGCGACCGGGGAGGAGGCGTTCACCCTGTTGAAAAACGGGGACGAGGCGCTGGTCTCGTTTGCCTCCGCCCCCGCGGCGCACTTGAGCCACGATTTGGCGCTCGAGCAGGAGAAACTTTTCAGGAAAGAGGCGGGCGCCGCCGGGGCGCCGGCTTGGCCGGCCCTGCTCCGGGCGGCCGGCCTTTTGGGGGCTTCGCGAAATCCGAACCGGGAGATTTTTTTGTTTTCCGACGGACGGTTTCCGTTGACCCGCACGGAAGCCCCCCCCGCTTCCCCCCTCCCGCCCGGCCGGCTGTTCTGGGTGCGGCCGGATTTGGAGGACAACGACAACCGGGCGCTCGTCTCCTTGCGTTTTGCCGACCCGGTTCTGGCCGCCGGGCTGCCCGTGCGGGTGGAGGGGGAGGTTTTCAACCAGAAAAAATCGGCGGCCTCCGGCGTTCTGGTTTCCCTGTACCTGGACGGAAAAAAGGTGAGCCAAAAATCGCTCGATCTGGGGGCGGAAGAGGGTAAAAAGGTTCTGCTGGAGGGAACCGTTTTCGCCTCCGGCTGGCATTGGGGATACCTGGAGCTGCCGGATGACGATTTGCTTTCGGACAACCGGCTGTATTTCTCCTTTTACCTCCGTCCAAAACTGCGCCTGCTTCTGGCCTCCGATGCCCCCGGCTACTGGAGCGCCGCGGAGCTGGTTTTGGCCGCCGGGCAAAAATCGGGCGGCTGGTTTGAAATCCAAAAAGCGCGGATTTCCGAGCTTTCCCGGCTGGACTGGTCGGGGGTTGATGCCGCTTTCATCGCGTTGCCTGCGCAGTTCGACTACGGCTGGTGGGAGCGAATCCTGCGCTTTGCGGGCGAGGGGGGAGGAGCGCTTCTGGCGCCGGAGAAGGATTTAAAAGGTTACCCGGCGGGCCTCTTGGAACAGGCCGCCGGCGTTTCCCTGGAGGGGCCGGTTGTTTCCTCCGGGGAAGAATTTTTTTCCTTCCGGCCGGAGGCGGCCCACCCGATTTTTTCCTATCTCGTGCCGGGGAAGGGCGTTCCCGCACTGAAATTTTTTTCCTACCATAAAAACCGCCCCGGGCCGGAAGCGTTTGCCGCGGCCCGCTTTGCGCAGGGGGGCGCGGCTTTGGTTGAAAAGAAAGCGGAAGAAGGACGCCTGCTTTTTTCCACCGCTTCGCTGGAGCGGGCGAACACCGATCTGTACTTCCACGCCTTCGCCGTTCCGTTCTTTTTCCGCACGGCGCAATATCTGGCCAGTTTCGCCTCCGTTTCCGCCGATTTCAAAACCGGCGAGCGGGTCTTTTTTGCCCCGCCCGATTTTCCCAAAAAATTTCCGCTCAAACTTTCCGGCCCGGAGGGGGTGAGCGCGAGCGTAACACTTTCCGCCAAACGGGAGGGGTTTTTGGATTTGGGAGTTTGGACCATTCCCGGCATTTACCGGCTGTACCAGGATACCCTTTTGACGGGAATGGCGGCCGTGAATGTGGAGACGAGAAACTCCGTGCTGCCGCCCGTTGCCGCCGGTCAGCTGGAAAAAGCGCTGCCCGGATTCGACGTCGTGGAAATCAATTTGGGGGAGAGAATCGAGCCGGTGGTGCGACAAAGCCGCTCCGGCCGGGAGCTGTGGAAGCTTCTGGCTTTTGTCGTTTTGGGGCTTTTGGGGCTGGAGATGGCCATCGTGCGCTGGGGGGAGAAGCCCGCCCCGGCGGCTCCCGCATAATTCTGGCTTCTTTTTCCTTTTTCCGTATTTTTGTTTTGTGAAAAAACCGCTGCTTCTGGCTTTGAACGGCAGCCCGGTGCCGGAATCTTCAACGGAGATTCTTCTCAAGGAATTTTGCCGCGGGGCCCGCTCGGCCGGGTTTGCCGTCGAGTGGGTTGATTTGAACCGGCAAAAGATCATGCCCTGCCAAAGCTGCGGGGAGTCGCCGGAGCCCTCACTTTGTTTTTTCGACGACGATATGACCCCCCTTTACGAGAAGTTTTTGGCCAGCCGGTTGGTCGTCGTCGCCTCGCCCATCTACTTCGACTCGGTTTCGGCCCAGGTCAAACTCTTTATCGACCGGATGAACTGCGCAAGGCCTTTGGCCCAAAAGAAAAGCAGAGAAATTTATCTAAAAAAAAGGAGGCTGGGACGCCGGGGGGGGTTCGTGATTTTGGCGGGCGGGGAGGACCCCAAGTTTCAGGGTGCGCTGTGGGTCGTGAAAGGATTTTTCATCTGGGCGGGAACGCATCCGGAAGGGCATTTGCTGTATTCCCCGAACAGCTTCGAAGCCGGCCTGGTCAAGAAGGAAAAGAAAATCTTAAAAGAAGCGTTTGAAAAAGGGAAAAAACTGGCCTTGAAGTGGAAAAATTAATTCCGCCGGGCCGCCTAATCCAGCCCTTCCGGGAATTCGACGCCGGAAAGCTCCTTCTCCGGAAGGATCTGCTCGGCGACGGCTTCCGCCTCCCCCAAGCGCTCCTCCGGCACCAAGACGGAGACGGGGGCGGCCGGATTGGGGGCGGTGACGTACTGGAAGCCGAAGTAGGCGGCGCCGATGCCGGAGGTTTTCACCAAGGCGGGAATCCCCTCGTTGTCCAAGGCCTCGCGCAGCATTTCGGCGTAGAGCGGGCTTAGGTTCTGGCGCAACGGCACGAAACGGTAGTTTGAATTCTGTTCATGCAGCTCTTCTTCCTTTGGGGGATGCAGCTCCAAAAGCGTGCCGCACTCCTGGCATTCCTCCCGGCCTTCCGGGTATTCGGTTTTGCAACGCGGACAGTACACAAGCGCTCCTTTTTTGCCTCCTTGTCCATAATACGCCGCTTTTTCCCAAAAGCAACAAGCCATTTTTTCATTCGGAAAAAGGGGTTGATTTTTGGGTTTTTTGGGGCTATCCTTTTCGGCTAATGAATTTCGCTCCGAGCGCGGCGGAAGCCCTGGAAGCCGTCTGCCGGAAGATTCTGGAGGCGCAAGAAAAATCGGGGCGGAAGCAAGGGGTTCAAATCGTAGCGGTGACCAAAAACGTGAGCATTGAACGCGTGCAGGAAGCGATTGAGGCGGGGCTTTCAACGTTTGGAGAAAACCGTCTTCAGGAGGCGCTGCCGAAAATCAAAGCACTCGGGAAGACGGCAAGCTGGCGGATGATCGGGCATTTGCAGACCAACAAGGTAAAAAAGGCCGTGGAGTTCTTCGACACCGTCGATTCGGTCGACTCGTTTGAATTGGCGGCGGAAATTTCCAGGGCGGCCGGATTGCGGAAGCGTGTAATGCCCGTGCTTTTGGAAGTGAACACCTCCAGTGAGCCGTCGAAATACGGCTTTCCGCCGGAAAAACTTGTTTCCGAAGCGGAGAAAATTGCCGCTCTGCAGAATCTTAGCGTGGAGGGCTTGATGACCGTGGGGCCTTTTACGGAAGAGGAACAAAAACAGCGCGCCGCCTTCGCTTTATTGCGGCAGCTTTTTGAAGAAATCGAAAGACGGAAAATTTTCGGCCCGCTTTTCCGGCATCTCTCCATGGGGATGTCGGCCGATTACCCGGTCGCCGTGGAGGAGGGTTCGACGATGGTGCGGCTGGGGACGGCGCTTTTCGGGCCGCGTAAAATGGATAGGGCAGAAAGCCCCTCGGCTCTCCCCGCCGAGCGGGGCTCACTCGGGGGATGAAGGAGGCATTATGACTTTGACGGCGGTGGATTTGCGCTCCATTGAGTTTCCGAAACGGTTCAGGGGATACGACCGGGCCGAAGTGGATTCCTTTTTGAAAACGCTGGCCGACGAGCTGGAGGAAAAAGACCGGGAGCTGGCCGAGCTGCGCTCCCGCGCCTTGCGGATGGAATCGGAATTGAAGGAGTTTCGCGGGCTGGAGGGCTCGCTGCAGGAGGTTTTGCTGGCGGCGCAAAAGACCGCCGAAGAGACCCGGTTAAACGCCGTCAAGGAGGCGGAGCTTCTTTTGCGCGAGGCGCAGCTCAAAGCGGAGGAGCTGGTTCACAAAACGCAGGAGAGCCTGGGGAACATCAAACGGGAGCTGGTGGAGCTTTCCCAGCTTCGGTCGAACTACGTGATGCAGTTTAGGGGGATGATCGATTCGCACCGCTCGATGCTGGAGGAACTGGAAAGGTCGCAGGAAGGGGGGCGGCATTTGCGCTTTGTCAAAAAGGCGGATGCCGCCGAAGCGCAGGCGTTGCGGGCGGCGGAGCCGGTTGAAGAGTTGAAACAACGACTGGACGAATAGGAGAACGCTTGACCAAAAGACCGACGGATAATTTAAAAGAGCGCATTGACGAAGCGGTAAACTACATTCGCACCCAGACCAAGCTGGTGCCGCAAATCGGCATCGTTTTGGGGACGGGGCTGGGAGGGCTGGCGGAAAAGATAAAGGCGGAGAAATCGGTTTCCTACGAGACCATTCCGCACTTTCCGGTTTCCACGGTGGAAAGCCACGCCGGGCGGCTTATTTTGGGCGAGCTGGAAGGGAAAAAAGTGGTGGCGATGCAGGGGCGGTTCCATTTTTACGAGGGATACTCGATGCAGGAGGTCACCTTTCCGGTGCGGGTGATGAAAGCCCTCGGCGCCGGAGTTCTCATCGTTTCCAACGCCTGCGGCGGGTTGAACCCGCAGTTCAGAGCCGGGGATATAATGCTCATCACCGACCACATCAATATGCAAGGGGCTCATCCGCTCATAGGCCCGAACGACGATTCCCTCGGCGTCCGCTTTCCAGATATGTATCAGTGCTACGACCCGGCTTTGATTGCCACCGCGGAGCAGGCGGCTTTGGACACCAAGCTCCGCGTCTGGAAGGGGGTATACGTTTCGGTCACCGGGCCGACGCTCGAGACCGCCGCCGAATACCGATTCTTGCGCATCATCGGGGCCGACGTGGTGGGGATGTCCACCGTGCCGGAGGTCATCGTCGCCCGCCACGGGGGGATGAAGGTTTTGGGTTTTTCCATCATCACCGATATGGGGCTGCCGGATGCCTTGAAGCCCTGCTCGCTGGAGGAAATCATCCACACCGCCAATCTGACCGAGCCGAAACTGACGGCTCTGATGAGCGAGACGGTGAAGAGAATCAAGGTTTAAGAGTTTTCTTTTTCCCATATGTTTGACGAGCTGAAAGAAGGATTTTCCTTCCCCAAAATAGAGGCCGAGGTGCTGGAGTTCTGGCGGAAGAACAAGGTTTTTGAAAAAACGCTGGAACGCTCGGCGGGTCGGCCGGATTTTGTCTTTTACGAAGGGCCGCCGACGGCCAACGGCAAACCGGGAATCCACCACGTCATCTCCCGCACCATCAAGGATTTGGTCTGCCGCTACAAAACGATGCAGGGGTATCGGGTGGAGCGCAAAGCGGGGTGGGATACCCACGGCCTGCCGGTGGAACTGGAAGTCGAGAAGGAATTGGGGCTGAACTCCAAGGCGAAAATCGAGGAATACGGCATCGAAAAGTTCAACGCCAAATGCCGGGAGTCGGTTTTTCGCTACAAGAAGGAGTGGGACGAGCTGACGGAGCGGATCGGCTACTGGCTCGATTTGGAGAATCCCTACATCACCTTCAAGAACGAATACATCGAATCGGTCTGGTGGATTTTGGCGCAGTATTTCCGGCGCGGGCTGATTTACCGCGGGTTCCGGGTCGTTCCCTACTGTCCGCGCTGCGGCACGGGGCTATCCTCGCACGAAGTGGCGCAGGGATACGAGGATGTTACGGAGACCTCGATTTACGTCAAGTTCCGGCTGAAAGACCAAAAGGACACTTTTATTCTTTCCTGGACGACCACCCCCTGGACTTTGCCCGGCAACGTTGCCTTGGCGGTCGGCGAGGGCATCGACTATGTCAAGGTAAAGCAGGGGTCGGAATTCTACTGGCTGGCGGAGGCGCGGCTCGGCATTCTCAAAGATGAATGTGAAATCGTCGAGCGGAAAAAAGGGAAGGATTTGGCTGGGCTTGGCTACGAGCCGCTTTTTGCCTACATCAACCCGGAAGGGAAGCCGGCTTTCCTCGTCGCCACGGCGGATTTTGTCACCACCGAGGAAGGAACCGGCGTGGTGCACACGGCGGTGATGTACGGGGCGGACGACTACACGCTGGGGGAATCGCTCGGTCTGCCCAAAGTGCACACCGTGGATGACGCCGGGCGGTTCAAAGAGTTCGTCACCGATTTCGCCGGAAAGTTCGTCAAGGATGCCGAAGTTGACATCATCAAGAATTTGAAGTCGCGCGGGCTTTTGTACAAAACCGAAAAATACACCCACTCCTATCCGTTCTGCTGGCGGTGCGATTCCCCCCTTTTGTACTACGCCCGGCCCTCCTGGTATATCAAAACCTCCCAGTTCCGGGAGGCGATGATTCGCGCCAATCAAACCATTAAATGGTATCCCCCGGAAATCGGCGCCGGGCGGTTTGGGGAATGGCTGGCGGGGAACGTGGACTGGGCGCTTTCGCGCGAGCGGTATTGGGGGACGCCGTTGCCCATCTGGGTTTGCGAGGGGTGCAAAAAAGAAATATCGGTCGAGTCGCTGGCGGAATTGCGGAAGCTTTCCGGCCAGAAACTGGAGAATCTGGATTTGCACCGGCCCTTCGTGGATGCTGTGGAGTTTCCCTGCACGGGCTGCAAAAAGCCGATGCGGCGCACGCCGGAGGTGATTGATGTCTGGTTCGACTCCGGGGCGATGCCGGTGGCGCAGTGGCACTATCCGTTTGAAAACAAGGAAAAATTCGAAAAGTTTTTCCCGGCCGATTTCATCTCGGAAGCAGTGGACCAGACCCGCGGCTGGTTCTACTCACTTCTGGCCATCTCCGTTTTGCTTTTCGACAAATCCCCCTACAAAAGCGTGGTGGTGGCGGAGTTCATTCTGGACAAGGAAGGGCAGAAGATGTCCAAGCACAAGGGGAACGTGGTGGACCCCTGGGAGGTCGTCAACAAATACGGGGCCGATCCCCTGCGCTGGTATTTGATTTCCGTTTCCGCCCCCTGGCTGCCGACTCGTTTCGACGTGGACGGCGTGGTGGATACGGTCCGCAACTTTTTTGATACCCTGCGGAATACGTATTCCTTTTTCGCCCTGTATGCGAATATCGACGGCTGGACGCCGGAGAAGCTTTCCGCGCCGCAGAGCCCCTCCGAATTGGACCGCTGGATTTTGTCCCGGCTCAATTCGTTGGTCAAGGAGACAACCGCCGATTACGAGGTTTTTGAGGTTACGAACGTGGCCCGCAAGCTGGAGCGGTTTGTCGTGGAGGAGCTTTCCAACTGGTATGTGCGGCGCAACCGGAAGCGCTTCTGGCGCTCGGGCTGGGATGCCGACAAGGCCTCGGCCTACGCCACGCTGCATCAGGCGCTCGTTACGGTTTTAAAACTGGCGGCGCCGATGGCACCCTTCCTGCCGGAAAAGCTGTATCAGGAACTGGCGGCGAAATTCCAACCGGGGGTTGACAGCATTCACTGGGCGGCGTTTCCGGTCTGCGACGAGTCGAAAATCGACGGCGCCTTGGAACGGAAAATGGATGACTTGATCCAACTGGTGGTCTTGGGGCGGGCGGCGCGCAACAAAAGCAAAATAAAGGTGCGCCAGCCGCTGCCGGAGCTTATTGCCGTGGTGCCGGGCGGGAAATCGGAGGCCGCGCTTTCCGAACTCGTCCCCATCATGGCCGAGGAGTTGAACGTAAAAAAAGTCACTTTCCTTCCGTCCTCGGAAAAGTTATTTTCGCTTTCCGCCAAACCGGTCTTTTCGGTGCTGGGGCCGAAATGGGGTAAAAAAATCGGGGCGGCGGCCGAAAAAATCAAAAGTCTGGGGACGGCGGAACTTTTGCGGTTGAAGCAAAAAGGGGAACTGGAGGTGGTTATAGAGGGAGAGGCGGCCACCGTAAGCCGGACGGAAGTGGAGATCGTTGAAAAAAGCCCCGAGGGGCTGGTGGGGGAGACGTTCGGCGGGTATGCGGTGGCCCTGGATACCCGGTTGTCGGAGGATCTCGTACTGGAAGGGCTGGCGCGGGAACTGGTGAACCGGATCCAAAACCTGCGCAAGGAATCCGGCTTTGAAGTGACCGACCGGATTTGGCTTTCCATCGAAGGAACGCCGGCGGTGGCGAAGGCCCTCGAACGGTTCGGCGGCTACATCCGAAAGGAAACGCTGACGGAGCGGCTTTCTGAGCGGCTGCCGAAGGCGGAAGCCTCGGTGGAGCTGAACGTGAACGGGGAAAAAGTGAAACTTTCGGCGGCCCGAGCGGGGAGGCCTGAAAACGTAACCTCGTAGAATTTCATAGAGAGGAAAAAGGATGAAAAAGAAGGATTTGGAAAAATACGAAAAGCTTCTCTTGGCCCGCCGCTCGGAACTGGTGGAAGAAATGGGGCTTTTGAAAAAGGCGGCTTTGGAGACGACCATCAAGGACTCCTCCGGCGATTTGTCTTCCTATTCTTATCATATGGCCGATCAAGGGACGGACGCGATGGAGCGTGAGAAGGCGTTTTTGATGGCCTCCAAGTCGGGCCGGCTCTTGTATCACATCGACGAGGCGTTGCGCCGGATCAAGGACGGAAATTTCGGCAAGTGCCAGGAGTGCGGCGGCGACATCTCCGCCGCCCGGCTGGAAGCGGTTCCCCACGCCCGCTTGTGCATCGCCTGCAAGGAGAAGGAAGAGCAGGCCAAGCTGAAAGAAAATATGTAGATGGCGGCCGGTTTTTCGCGCCTCGCACCCTACAAATTATACGTTCTTCTCGTTTTCTTCATCTGGGTTTTGGACCGGTTCACCAAGTGGCTGGTGAAAAAGAACTTTGAACTGGGGGAATCGGTTTCGGTCATCGGGAATTTTTTCCTGTTCACCTACGTCGAAAACAGAGGGGGGGCCTTCGGCATCCAGCTGGGAGGGAGCACTTTTTACTTCATCGCCTCCATTGTCGTCATCCTGTACATCCTGTTTTATCTCTACCAGCATCCGGAGGACGGAAAACTTTCGCGCTTTTCGCTTAGCCTGATTTTGGGCGGCGCCTTTGGCAACCTGTACGACCGGGCCTTGTACGGCTCGGTCACCGATTTTTTTGATTTTGAGTTTTTCGACATCCCGCCGTTTCATCTCGGTCCCGCCCATTTTTCCGGAATGGAACGCTGGCCGGTTTTCAACATCGCCGATTCGGCCGTGACGGTCGGCATTGCACTGCTCCTTTCCGCTTCGTTTTTCTCCAAAAAAGAATTGCCTTCCCCGGCAGCGGCTGCCGATGCAAAGCTTTAAAGTCTCCGCCAAGGAAGCCAATCTTCGTCTGGACAAGTTTTTGGCCCTGGAGCTGGAGCAGGTGCTTTCCCGCTCGGCCGTGCAGCGGCTGATTGACGAGAAGAAAGTCACCGTCAGCGGCAAAATTCAGAAGGCCTCCTATAAAGTGCAAGCCGGGGACTTTATTGAAGTGGAGATTCCGCCCCGGCCAGTGTATGAAATCACCGCGGAAAAACTTCCGCTTAAAATCTACTTTGAAGACGAAGACGTTATCCTTTTGGAAAAACCGGCGGGGATGGTCTCCCACCCGGCCGTCGGTCACTGGACGGGAACGTTGGTCAACGCCCTTTTGTATCACTTCGGACTCGAAAAGGCGGACGAAGAGAACTTTCGGCTGGGGTTGGTGCACCGGCTGGACAAAAACACCTCGGGACTGCTTTTGGTGGCCAAGACGATGACCGCCCATTCGCAATTGCAGAAACAATTGAAGGACCGTACGCTCAAGCGGCGGTATCAAGCCATTTCCTGGGGGCATTTGAAAGGGAAAAAGGGGCTGATTGATCTGCCTTTGGGGCGTTCGCCGGCCGACCGGAAAAAAGTGGTTGTTACCAAGGAGCATTCGCGGCCGGCAATGACTGAGTATGAGGTTTTGGAAAGCTTTTCCTTCTCCCAGCTTCTGCAGATCGCTTTGCGCACGGGTCGCACCCATCAAATCCGCGCCCATCTTTCGCATTTGGGGCATCCGGTCTTCGGTGATCCAGAGTATGGAGGGCGGGATAAAGCCCTCGGAGGCATCAAGGGGGAGTATCGACAACAGGCCGCCCGGGCGCTGGAGTTGATTGACCGGCAGGCCCTGCACGCTTTTTATCTTTCCTTCGCTCATCCGGTTAGCAAGGAGAAACTGGAATTTTTTTCAGAATTGCCGGATGACTTTCGGGCCGTTTTGGATTATCTTCGGGCTTTGGAAAAATGAGCGGCGCAAACTCCTTTCGCGGAAAAACAAAAACGAAAGGGGTTTTGGTTTTGGCCTCCGGCGAAGTCTTCTTGGGCAATCTTTTCGGCCACGTTGGGGAATCCTCCGGCGAGGTGGTTTTCAACACCTCGATGATGGGATACCAGGAGATTCTAACCGACCCTTCGTACGAAGGGCAAATGGTGGCGATGACGTATCCCCTTGTCGGCAACTACGGGCTCAATTCGGAGGATTTTGAATCGCGCAAAAGCTGGGTGCGGGGGTTCATCGTGCGGGAGGCGTGCAACTTCCCTTCCAATTGGCGCTCGGAGTACTCCTTGGATGAATTCTTGAAAGCGCAAGGCGTTGTCGGCATCGAGGGGGTCGATACCCGGGCGCTGACCTTGTGCCTGCGCGAGCGGGGGGCGGCGATGGGGATTATTTCACCGGAAGTTTCCCGCATCAAGGAACTAAAGGAAAAAGCGGCCCGCCTGCCCGGGATGGAGGGGCAGGACTTGGCCAAAAAAGTTTCGGTTGATATGCCGTACTTCTGGGAAGACAAGACATTTGCCGGGACGAATGGCCGGCCGTGGAAAGTGGTGGCGTTCGATTTCGGCATCAAGCACAACATTTTGCGAAAATTAGGCGCCGTCGGCTGCCGGGTGCGGGTCGTTCCGGCGGGTACGAGTGCCGAAGAGGTTTTGGCCCACAAGCCGGACGGTATTTTCTTGTCCAACGGCCCGGGCGATCCGGCCGCCTGCCGGTATGCCGTGCGCGCAGTCGAACGACTCATCGGTTTGAAACCGGTCTTCGGTATTTGTCTCGGTCATCAAATCTTGGGTTTGGCTCTCGGGGCCAAAACCTTCAAGCTGAAGTTTGGCCACCACGGTGCCAACCACCCTGTTAAAAATCTCATTTCGGGAAAAGTGGAAATTACGGCTCAAAACCACGGCTTTGCCGTAGACCCGGCCTCGCTTAAGAGCGCCGGGCTGGAACTTACCCACATCAATTTAAACGACCAGACCGTGGAGGGGATGCGGCATAGCGAGTACCCGATTTTCTCCGTGCAGTACCATCCGGAGGCCTCGCCGGGACCGCACGATGCGGATTATCTTTTTGACGAGTTTATCGCGCTAATGAAAAAGTGGCGAGAGAAATAGGATGCCGAAGCGCACCGATATAAAATCGATCCTCATCATCGGCTCCGGGCCCATCGTAATCGGCCAGGCGTGCGAATTCGATTATTCGGGCACCCAGGCCTGCCGGGCGTTACGCGAAGAAGGGTATCGCGTCATTCTGGTCAATTCCAACCCGGCGACGATCATGACCGATCCGGAGATGGCAGACGCCACCTACATTGAGCCGCTCACAGCCGAGATTGTCGCCAAAATCATCGAAAAGGAACGCCCGGATGCGCTTTTGCCGACCTTGGGCGGGCAGACCGGGCTCAATCTGGCGATGATGCTTTACGAAAGCGGCGTTTTAGAGCGTTTCGGGGTGGAGATGATTGGGGCCAAGCCGGAGGCGATCAAGCGGGCCGAAGACCGGAAGCTTTTCAAAGAGGCGATGCGGGAAATCGGGGTGGACGTTCCAAAAAGCGAACAGGTCGCCTCCGTCCAGCAGGCACGGGAAGTTGCAAAGAATCTGGGTTATCCGGTGGTGATTCGCCCCAGCTTCACTTTGGGAGGCACGGGGGGCGGGATTGCCTATAACCCGGAAGAACTGAAGCAAATTGTCTCCCTGGGGCTTGAACTTTCACCCGTGCACACGGTCTTGATCGAAGAATCAGTCATCGGTTGGAAGGAATTCGAATTGGAAGTAATGCGGGACAAAAAGGACAATGTGGTGATCGTATGCTCCATCGAAAATCTGGACCCGATGGGGGTGCACACCGGCGATTCGATTACCGTCGCTCCGGCGCAAACCCTGACCGACAAGGAATATCAAAAGATGCGGGACTGGTCGCTGTCCATCATCCGCAAAATCGGCGTGGAGACGGGGGGATCGAACATCCAGTTCGCCGTCGACGGCCACACCGGTCGGATGGTGGCAATTGAAACCAATCCCCGGGTTTCCCGCTCGTCTGCCCTGGCTTCCAAAGCAACCGGTTTTCCGATCGCCAAAATCGCCGCCAAGCTGGCCTGCGGGTATACGCTGGATGAACTCCCCAACGACATTACCAAAAAGACACCGGCCTGTTTTGAGCCGGCCATCGATTACGTTGTCGTCAAAGTCCCCCGTTTCAATTTTGAAAAGTTTCCGGATGCCGCGCAGCAGCTTTCCACCTCGATGAAATCGGTCGGCGAGGCCCTGGCTTTCGGGCGGAATTTCAAAGAGGCGCTGGGGAAGGGTTTTTTCTCTGCAGAAGCGGGATATAATGGTTTTCTCTGGAATAAAAAGGAAGAACTTTCGCTCGAGAAAATAAAACAGGTTCTGGCCACCCATCATCCGGAACGTGTTTTATATCTGAAGACCGGCTTCGAGCAGGGACTTTCCGTTGAGGACGCATACAGGTTTACCAAAATCGACCTCTGGTTTTTGCACCATATCAAGGAAATTGTGGAATTGGCAACGCAAATCAAAAATTACGCCCAGCAGGAGCCGGGGCTTTTTGCCAAGAACAATTTTGACACTCTGCCGGAAGAACTTTTGCGGGCTGCCAAAGAATGGGGTTTCACTGATTTGCATCTTGCCAAACTGCTTAACACGTCCGAAGAGATTGTTACCCGCTTGCGGCAGAAAAAGGAGATTCTGCCGGTCTTCAAATCGGTGGATACTTGCGCGGGAGAGTTCGAGGCGTTCACGCCCTACTTCTATTCTTCCTACGATTTTGCCGGCGACCCGGTGAAAAAATCGGGCAAGCCCTCCGTCGTCGTTTTGGGCTCGGGGCCGAACCGCATCGGGCAGGGAATTGAGTTTGATTACGCTTGTGTCCACGCCGTTTGGGCCATCCGGGAAGAGGGGTATGATGCCGTAATGATAAACTCCAACCCGGAAACGGTTTCCACCGATTACGACACGGCCGACCGGCTCTATTTTGAACCGATAACCCGCGAAAACGTCTGGGCCATTTTGGAACGGGAAAACCCGTTGGGCGTTTTTGTCGGCTTTGGCGGCCAGACACCCTTGAAGCTGGCCAAAGCGCTCTCCAAATCGAAATGGAAAATTTTGGGAACACCCTACGAAGCTATTGACATTGCCGAAAACCGGAAGCGTTTTGCCCGGCTAATGTCGGATTTGGGCATTCCACAGCCGCTGGGAGGAACCGCGATCACCTTTGCCCGCGCCATCAAGACGGCGGCCGCGCTCGGTTATCCCGTTCTGGCGCGGCCTTCCTACGTTTTGGGGGGGCAGGCAATGAAGCTGGCCTATTCTTCGCGGGAGCTGGCGGATTATCTGCAAACGAGTTTGGATGTGACCCCGGAACGGCCGGTTTTAATCGACAAGTTTCTGGAGGAGGCCATCGAGCTGGATGTGGATTTGGTCTCGGACGGCAAAGAGGTTTTCATTGGCGGTATCATGGAGCATATCGAAGAGGCGGGGATTCATTCCGGTGATTCGATTGCCGTTCTGCCCCCGTTTTCAGTTTCCGATTCCACCTTGAAAAAGGTGGAAGAGTACGCCGTAAAAATCGCCCGGGCTTTGAAGGTAATCGGGCTTCTGAACATCCAGTTTGCGGTCAAGGATGACACGGTTTACGTTCTGGAGGCCAATCCCCGTTCCAGCCGGACGGTGCCGTTCGTTTCCAAGGCGATCGGTGTTCCGTTGGCCAAAATTGCAACTAAAGTCGGCTTAGGGCGGCGTTTGAAGGAGTTCGGTTTGCCCTCCAGTTATCAAAAACCGCACTTCGCGGTAAAATTTCCAGTATTTCCCTTCTCCCGTTTTCCCGGCGCCGAAGTATCGCTCGGCCCGCAGATGAAATCGACCGGCGAGGTGATGGGGCTGGACGCCGATTTGGGACTGGCCTTCTTGAAAGGCCAGCTAAATTTGGCCGGCGGTCTTCCAGACAAAGGTCGAATCTTTATTTCCGTGCGCAACCGGGACAAGCGGGCTTCCGTTTTTCTGGCCAAGCATTTGGTCGAGCTCGGCTTTGCGCTTTGCGCCACCTCCGGCACGGCCAAAGCGCTCTCGGCTTCCGGCATTCCGGTCAAGCCGGTCAAAAAGGTCTCCGAAGGGCGGCCGCATATCGTCGATTCCATCAAGGCCGGGGAGATTGCCTGGGTCATCAACACGCCGGAGGGGGAGATTTCGCAAAAGGACTCCCAAGCCATCCGCCGCGCCGCCGTGGAGCACGGCGTCACCCTGATAACCACTTTGGCCGGGGCGCAGGCCGCCGTGAACGCCGTGCAGTCCCTCAAGCGGGGAAAACTGGAAGTCCGCTCTTTGCAGGAATACTTCCCGGCGAAGCCGGTTGAGATTTTAGAAACGGCCTAACACGCTAAAGAACTTCCCAAAAAGACCAGATTCAAGAGAAGGACCAAATCGGCCGGCGATATTTCTCCGTCGCAATTCAAATCGTGTAAGCCCGGTATGGGTGCGGGATTGTTCAGGAATACGATGTTTAGTAGAACAACTACATCGGCAGCCGACAGCAAACCATCGCCATTTATATCGCCTCGGGCAGGGACGATGCCCAGCTTTTGTCTGGCCGCGACGGCCTTTGCAATCAGGTCTGAAAAGTCCAAACCATTTTGATAGGCGCGGATTTTAGTGGGGTTGCGATAATTATCCGGAATGGCCCCAAGGTTTTGGTTGAAGTTTTGCGGGTTGTTGTGAAACCCAGTTCCGACCAAAACCGCTATGGAAAAGGAAGCTGTGTCGCCGGGTGCTAATTGAAAAGGGCCGAATGAGTACAGATAACGCGCATCGAAACCACTGGCGATGTCGATGGCCGCGCCTGGATCCACCAAAGGCGGAATCCATCCGGTTCCAAAGCCGTAATCCGTAGAGCCGTGGTTTAAGGCGCTCCAAACCTGATTGTAATCCCTTTCGCCGTTGGAGAGGTAATAATACTTCATCCCGTCCCCCTCCGGCTGACCCCAGCCGCCGGACCAATTTCTGCGGCCTGGAGCTATTTGCGGGCCCCAATCAAGAGATGCAGTGCCGTTGGGTGTCCACCAGTTAAAGCTGGTTTTTGCCAATGGCTGTGAGGCACTTAAAAGATAAAGCCCGACAACAGCAGTTGGGCTGTTGGAGCGAAAAATTCCAGCTCCGGGGTCGCCATCTTCGTCCACGACGTAAGGAACTTCAATATGCAAGGGCTGGTCATTTACCACTGTGTCTTTCTGAAATAAACCAGATAGGTCATCCAGAAAAAAGTTGGGTGTATTAAGATGGCCAACGTCGCCATCCCAGAAAAAACCCACGTAAGCATCTTGTACGTTGTTAACGCCGATGTTTTCGAGCTTGTAGTGGATAAAGATTATATCTTCCAGTGACGGGCCTGTGTAAGAAAGACTGGTTTGCACCAGCTTAAGCCCAAGCGGTTTAAACGGTTTGCCACTTTGGGGGTCCGGATTTTCAACAAATTGGGGATCCGTCAGCGTGTCGTACATGGTGACAATGAAGTCCATGTCCGAAAGGGCATTCGGGTCATAGTACGGACTGGATGGATTGGTTGACCGACGAATGATCGCCCCTAAAACATCACAGTCGGCGTGCAGTTCTCCCCGGTCCGGGTCATATACCCATCCATCCGTTCCAATGGTAACGAGCGTATCGCCGTTCACTATTCCACCTACCCAGATGGCTCCTTGGAAAAGGTATTCGATTAATGAGCCACCCGGAAATTCAGCCGAAGAAGAAGACCCCCCGGTCAGGCAATCCCTAAGGCCCATCCGATCCATTTGATTACCCCAAAAGCCGTAATTGGTGGCAGTGGACCATAGTCGGCCAACCTTATGTGTGCATTGATCTTTGTTCGGAAGGCAAGTGGCCGAAATTTTCGGGCTTACGCCCTTTTGGTTTCGGGCAGGTATAGCTGAAGAGGTTATAGAATTGAAAGCCGTGATTAGTAACAGCGGGATGCTGACTTTCAAGAAGCTTTTGGCATTGGGCATAAACACTCCTTCCTGCGAACGTTTTTGGTCTTCCCTAAGAAGTTCGCCCTTTGTTGTCAATAAAGAATGAGGCAACTTTAATGCCGAAGCTCGGGTTATGACAACCTTTTGCTTTTCAATGAGTTAAAAACCGGAAAATCTTCCTTTACCGGCGGATTTTAGCCATATCGGCGAAAAGTTGTCGGAATTGGAGTTTAGCGCGGTAACAAAGATATTAGGCCGCTCTTTAATTACACGGCAGGGGCTGGCCGGGGAAGACGTTTAGCAAAAGCAGAACCAAATCAGCCGGAGAGGACTGGCCGTCGCAGTTCAGGTCGGTTTCGCTGACATCAAAGATGATTGGAAAGGGCTCTCCCATAAAAACCCAGTTCATTAGATAGGTAACGTCTTCAATCGTGCGTACGCCATCCCGGTCAAAATCTCCTTTGGGAAAAGTTTCCGGCACATCCAAATCGGCCAGGGCCTGGTGGAAGGCCTTTTTGGTCGAGTCCTCTTTCATATAATAGAGCGGAAAGTCAAACCAGACGAATCCCCCGCCACCGGGGACTGTGTGTTTTTTGGCCACGGCTTTGCCGTTTTTCTCGTCCGAATTGCCCAAAAGGGAGTTGAACGCGTACAGGTTTTCCGCGGAATCCCGGCCGATCAGATACCCCACGTTGGGCATGGTCGGGTAGGGGTAACGGGTGAAACCACCGGTGGTTGGGACGAAGTAATCCACCCGCACGGAGTCAACGGTAAGATGGGGATAGGCCGGGTTCTTCGAGCGCGCACCGGCAAAACCTTGGTGAACGGTGGAATTATTCAAGGTGTGGACCAAGGGGTAATATAGGCAATCAAAACCAAAACTCGCGCGAACCGTGTCCCAAATTTCCGCGCTGGCGTTCGGCAAGAGAACCGAGTTGTAATCGCATAGATAAACCGGGTTGGGCTGCAGGGGGGTCCACTGGGCCTCCACCAAAAGTTTGCCGCCGGCTTTCAAATAATCGGTGAAAAAGGAAAGAAACGACGCGTTGTCGTGGGCCAGCGGAGAATAGAATTCCGAAGAATGCAGGACGATGTACGGATAGCGGGCCACGAAGGCCGGGCTTATGGCAAAGCGCACCGCGCAATCGTCCAAGACAAGCGTGTCAAAGTCAAACCGCCGCAGCATCCGGGCATGGAAGTTGTAGAACGAATCGGGAGCGGCGAAATAGCGCTTCAAATACGGGCTGCAGTAGGCCGTGCGATCCACCAAAAGCAGCTTTTGCCCGAACACAAAACGCATCCCCACAACCGGCGGCGAAAGGAAGCTCGTATAACCGGCGCTGTTTACGGCGGCGATGCGGTAAAAAAAGCGTTCTCCCGCAACGGAACCGGCGTCGACATACGTGTTTGCATCAGGCCCGGTCGAATCAAACAGAGCGAAAAGGACGGTATCGTTGGGAGCCGTGCGGTAAATGCGAAAACCGGTCAAATTTGTGTCCGGCGGTCGCTGCCAGGCCAGGGTGATGTTTCCCCCTTCTTCCGGCCGCACGGCAAAATGGGCCGGCGTGGCGGGCAATAGAGAAACCGGTTTTAGCTCAACCGTTCCGAGGTCGGTGGTGTCGTTCAATCGCCCTGCGACCGTGAGCGTTTCAGGAATAAAACCGGCAAGTGAAAATTCCAGCCGAAACGTTCCAGAATCGGTGCGGACGGAAAAGTTGCCGGCCGGGTCGCTTTTGGACTGGCGGGCGGCTTCCAGCACGCGAATGAAAACATCCGGCACGGAGTCGCCGGTCAAAAAATTCACGACCCGCCCCTTTATCTGCCCGGCTTTGGCACCGTTAAAGCGCAAAAGCCACATCCCGGCTGGGGATGAATAGTTGGAGGCCAGAAGCGTGCCGGAAGGAAAGTAGGGGTAAAAATCCCAGCAGCCGGCAAAACCGGTGCTGGAAGACTGGGGAGCCGTATCATAATGCCCCACTTCAACCGGCTGCGTGGGGTCTTCGATATCCAGAATCACCACGCCGTCCGCGTAATACGAGATATAGGCATAAATTCCTTTTACCTGTACGTTATGAATTATGGAGGGAATTCCCGGGGGCATCCATTCCGCTACCTGAACCGGGTTTGCGGGATTGCGGATATCCCATACCCGCAAGTGGCCGGTTCCCGGTATTTCGTCCGAGGTGAAAAGAAATTGACCGTTTTCGGTCGGCCAACAGTTATGGGTAAAAGAATTCGGGTATACGACATCTGCGATTTTTTTGGGCAGGTTTTTGATGGTGATATCCACGATGGAAAAACCGGCAGACAAAAAAGCAATGTAGGCCGTGTCCCCTTTCACGTAGCTGTCGTGGGATTGCAAAACGTTTAAATAGCCGCCGCTGGGTTGGGAGGTCATGTATTGTCCCCGCGGTTGCAGGTTGAACGGATCGGATATATCAATAACCCGCCAACTGTACGGGGAATTGCCGTTCATACCCAAATAGGCATAGTGGCCGTCAATGTGAATCGCATGGGCGCCGCCGTGATTGCTTGACGTTGCATAGCTGGTAAGCGTGTAGGCGTTTTCCGGGTCGGAAAGGTCAATCACCTGCAGGCCGGAGTCCTGCTGGTTTACGGCGAAAGCGTAGTGGGAGTACGGGCGGACTTGCTTTAAATCCCCGCCGGTTGCCGGAACACTGGGTTTTTGAACAGGATTCGATGGGTCGGTTACATCCCAGATTTCCAGCCGGTTGAAGGCGCAAATCAGTGCGTATTCCTTGTTGGCGGCCGAATCGACGTACCCCCAGCACCCTTCCGTGCCGGAAATCGGCCGGAACGCCAGCGTATCGATGTTGAAATTGGGCCGGGCGTAGGCAACGGGAGTCACCAGAAATAGAAAGAGCGAAAAGATAATGCCGAAATTGCGGGTCTGCATTTTCAACATGGCTTCACTCGCAGGGAAGGGGTTGATCCGCAAAAACGTTCAGCAACAGTAAAACAACGTCCGCGGGGGAGGCGCCGCCGTCGCAGTTCAAATCGGCCTCGCCGGGGTCGAATCCCGGAAAAGGAAGACGGGAGAAGATGTAATTGGTTAAAAAAGGGACATCCACGGGATTGCGCATCCCGTCCTGATTGAGGTCGGCTTTCGGATAATCCTCCGGCAAACCGAGGTCGGCCAGCGCCAGGCGGATCGCTTTCTTGGCCGAATCCTCCTGCATATAGAAAAGGGGGAAATTGAACCAGACAAAACCGCCGCCAGCCGGGTCGAGATGTTTTTTGGCAACGGTTAGGCCTTCCTTGGGGTCGTTTCCGGGAACGATGGAACCGAAGCGGTACAAGTCTTCAGCGGGGTTTCGGTTGTCGAGGTAGCCGACGTTGGGGACCGTCGGGTATGGGTACGGTATGCTGGGGGAAAGATAGGCTTTAAGCCCCTCAGCGGCCCGGCTGGAATCGGCTTCCAAAAGCGGATAGCCGGCTTCCGCCGGTTGGGCGGAAAAAAAGGAGCGATTGACCAAACCGGTGTCGTACGGAAACACACGAGGAAAAAAAAGACAATCAAATCCATAAACGTTTTGCAGCGAATTCCACAGTCCGGATTCGACGAAAAACGGAAACTCAGCCGACGCACACTTTAAGTATGAGGCGCCGGCCGTAAAGCCGCCCATGGGCCAGTGCCCGTCCATCACCAGCCTTCCGCCGGCTTTCAGGAAGTCAAAGAAGTAAGAAAGAAAGGCCGGATTATCGCCGGTTATGGTGCGCAGCTCGGAGGAATGGACAAAGATGAATTTGTTTTGGGCCGTAAAAACGGGGGAAACACCTCCCGGCTGGGGATGCGTTTCATCCCGGAGGTTCAGGACATCAAAATCATAGCGGCGGAGGGCCCGCCGGTAAAAGTTTGCGATCGTGTCGCGAAAATAGCCGTAGGCCAACGTGCTTGAGGGACCGGTGCGATCCACCCAGAGCAGTTTCGGCTGGAAAGCGATGCGCATCGACCGGGCCGTGCTGGATTGGTACCCTTCAAAAAGCGCATTGACGGCGCTTATACGGTAGGAAAAGCGTTCCCCTGCGACCGTCCCAATATCCGTATAGCTGGTCTCCGCCGGGCTTGTGGAGTCGTATACGGAAAAGGCTGTCGTGTCGGAAGGGGAAGTACGGTAAATGCGGAACTTTGCCAAACCGGTATCCGGCGGCCGGCTCCAGAAAAGCATTATGTTGCCCCCGTCGACGGGGCTGGCGGAAAGTCCCTGGGGCACCGAAGGAAGGAGGGTGAGCGGAACCAGCCGGACGGTATTCACTTGCACGGTATCGTTGAAAACGGCGGCGACGCTCACGGTTTCGGGACGGAAGTCGGGATGAACGAACGCCAGCTGCACCATTCCCCCCTCGCTTCGGGACAGATAGTTACCAAACTCATCGGTTTTGGTTTCACGCGGGATGCCGACGAAACGGACGGCCACGTCCGAAATCGGCTCTCCGTTTTCCCAGTTGACCACGGTGCCGCGCAGTTTGCCGGCCCGGGTGTTGTCAAATCGCAGAAGCCACATTCCCGGCGGACCGGAAAGATTGGAGGCCAGAAGCGTGCCGGAGGGAAAGTAGGGGAAAAAATCCCAGCAGCCGTTGAAGCTGGCGCCGCTGGCGTCCGGCGCCGTGTCAAAATGCCCCACTTCCACGGGCTGGGTGGGGTCCTCGATATCCAGAATTTCCACCCCTTCCCCGTAATAGGAAGCGTACAGAAAATTCCCTTTCACTTGAACGTTGTGGATGATGGAGGAAACACCGGGAGGAAACCATTCCGCCACCTGCCGGATGCTGGCCGGGTTTCCGGGGGTGCGAATGTCCCAAACTCGAAGATGCCCGCCCGGAGTTTCATCGGTCGTGAAAAGATATTGCCGGTCTTCGGTGGGCCAGCAGTTGTGGGTCACCGCCTCCGGGTAGCAGACATCGGCAATTTTCTTGGGAACCGGTTTCTCCTTTAGATCGACGATGGAGAAGCCGGCGCCCAGAAAGGCGATGAAGCCCGTGTCGTTCTTCACGTAGCTGTCGTGGGACTGCGCGCCGAAATTGCCGCATACCGGGGCGAAGGTCATGTACGTGTCTTCGAAAGCCGGATTTAAGGGGTCGGAAATGTCTATTACATACCACTCATCGGCCGCCCCGTTCATGCCCAAATAGGCGGAGTCTCCTTCGATGTGTATCGTGTGGGCGCCATTAGGAAATGTATTGCCGGGAAAGCCCGTATCAGGCCAGACGGCCACCGTGCGCGCCATCTGGGGATTGGTCATATCGATTACCTGCAGCGCTGCCCGATTTTGGCCGCCATTCTGGTTGACGGCTATGACATAATTTTTATACGGACGGACCTGTTTCAAATCGGCGCTGAAACCGTTCAAACCGTCCGAGAAAACTGTTTTTATCCGATCGGGGCTGGCGGGGTCGGTTACGTCCCAGATTTCCAGCCGGTCGGTCGCGCACATTAGCGCATACTCCCGACCGGTTGAATCATCCACGTACCCCCAGCAGCCGCGGGTATTTTCGATTTCGAAGAAAAAAAGGGAATCTATATTAAAATTCGGACGGGCAAGTAGGGGGGCCGCCCCAAAGGTAACTATGAGAAAAAGCAAGAAACGCCGGACCACCCTGCCGCACATGCTCACTGTTGTCCGTTCCTTCCCTGGCGAATGTCAACCAACCCTGCCTGACGCCTCTAAAAGTAAAGTTAAGCGTTTTGGGACTTTCGTCAAGCACTTAGTTTTAAGGTTGACAATCGGATGAAAAATGATAGATTTAGTTTCTTCAAAACGGAGGATTTGTGTACGCGTTAGTGGAAATCGGAGGGCTGCAGTTCCGGGTGGAAGAGGGGGAGAAAATCAAAGTCCCCAAGCTGGAAGCGGCCCCGCAGGATACGGTTGAAATAGACAAAGTGATGCTCCTTTCCGGCGAGAAGGGGGTTGTGGTGGGCCGCCCGTATGTTTCGGGTGCCAAGGTGAAAGCCACGGTCGCCGACGTGGGAAAAGACCCAAAGGTCATCGTTTTCAAGTTCAAGCGCCGCACCAAGTACCGCCGCAAACGGGGCCACCGCCAGGATTTCACCCAGTTGGCGATCAACAAAATCGTTTGGCCCTGATTGAGCAGGAGTTCGCAAGTGCAAAGGCCGGGTTCGCCCGGCCTTTTTGCTATTGCCTTGCGCCCGTAAATTTTTATCTTGGCCGGGGTAGGGTTCAGGCGTACGGAATAGAAAGTTCAAAGGCCTTGAGCGAAGTCGAAAGGAAGGATTAGTGGCGACCAATATCGTAATTCCGCAGATGGGAGAAAGCGTAGTCGAGGCGACCATCGGCAAATGGCTTAAAAAAGAGGGGGACCCGGTCAAAAAAGATGAGCCGGTGGTGGAGATAATGACCGACAAAATCAACGCCGAGATTCCCGCCCACAAATCGGGCGTTTTGGGCAAGATTTTAATCGGCGAAGGGACCGTGGTGCCCATTGGAGCCGAAATCGGTGTTTTGCTCGATTCCGCCAACGAGCCGATTCCGGAAAAATATTTAAAAGGAAACGGCGGCGGGGTCTCCGCCATTCATTCCGGTTCCTCCTCCTCCGTTTCTTCCGCACCTTCGGTTCCGGCTTCCGTTCCAACCGTTGAAGAGGATGATTTGAAGGGGGTTAAAACCTCGCCGGCCGTGCGGCGTTTGGCGCGGGAGCATGGCATCGATTTGTCGCAAATCCAAGGAACCGGCGGGGGGGGACGCATCACCAAAGAAGACGTCGAGGCCTTCCTCGC
>DATLYY010000051.1 GCA_035574275.1 Verrucomicrobiia bacterium | reverse complement strand
CCCCGCCGCAAGTGGTCTGGCTGGACGACCGCCGTTTCTTGACCAAGGCGGTGAAGACCAAAAACTATTTGGAGGAAGGGCACAAAGAGGAGCGGCGGCTGCTTTACAGTTCCGGCGCCGTATCGGTGGAACATAAGGGGGAAATTTGGGAATTGGACGTGCTCCGCGGCAAGGCCCAAAAAATATGCCCGGTCAACCCGGATTTCAACTTTGTCCTTTCCGGCGACCGGCGGTATCTTTTCACCGTGTACAAGGAAAGACAGTGGCAGGTGGTGGCCCGTATCAATACGATTACCCGCAAATTCGAGGAAATCGGACGAATCGAGCACGGTAAAATCGTTGATTTGGCTCCCAATCTGGAAGGGACGCAGCTTTTGTTCACCCTCGAAGACGAGCGGGGGAAAGGGACGGTTTATCTAACGGACCTGCGGAAACCGAAGTGGAAAAGAGAATGAAAATCCGCCTGGCGCTCTACCAAAAGCAGTCGGACGGCGTTTTTGATCTGGATAAAATCGAAAAGGCCATCGGCAGAGGCTTCGATTTTGTCTGCCTGCCGGAATACTGTTTTATCCCGCTGGATGCCCGCTCCCAGTTGGATACGGCCAAGGATTTAAACAGGAATCTCGAAATCTTGGCGCAGCTGTCGGTTCGGCTGGAGACGGTTTTGATAGGGGGAAGTATGGTAGAGGAGGAGAGGGGTAAATTTTACAACGTTTGCAACATTTTCGACCGCGGGCGGTTTATTGGAAAGTATCGCAAAGTCAACCTCTACCGCCGGGAAGCAGGCAAGGGGATTTCCACCGGCAATCGCTACGAGGTGTTTGAAATCGGAGGCGTTCGGGTCGGCCTTTTGATTTGCGCCGATGTTCTGTTTCCGGAGTCATATAAGATGCTGGCCGGGCAGCGGCCGGATGTTGTCTTTGTTCCCACGACCTCGCCCTATCGGGCCGATGACAGCATCGAAGCCAAGGAGAAGCGGGATTCCGATTACTTTTTGGCAGGGGCAAAGACGACTTTGGCCTATGTGGCCAAGTGTTGTGCCACCGGCTCACTTTTGGGCGGCCGGCTGCAGGGGCGCACCCTCGTAGCCGCACCATGGGGAATCGTGAAGCGGGTGCCGTTTCCGGACGAAAACAAAGAGTTTTTCTTGACGGCTGAACTGGATTTGGAAGAGTTGCAGGAATACCGCCGTTCCGCCGCAAAAGCCGAGATTTGAAAAGCTTTTAAAGTTTTTGGTGTTATATTTGATGCATGGCCTCCAGGCACAAACAGGAAGCGTTGAAAAAGCCGTTTTGGCAGAACAAAGTGTTGTTGGTCGGCCTTGGAATTGTGCTCGTTTTCGGCGTTTTTTACTACACCCAGCGGGGCGGTTCCACGCTTACCCCGAAACCGTACGAGTACAATCCGACGACCAACAAATACTGGGATCCGGAGCACAAGCATTGGCATGACGGCCCGCCCCCGCTCACTCCTGCAGGGACGACCGGCGCAAGCACGCAGCAGCCGATTATTCCAACAGCAAATCCGGCAACCGGCCAATCGCCGGTCAATGCGCCAAAGCCCTACGAATACAACCCGGCCACCAATCAATACTGGGACCCGGGGCATAACCACTGGCATAATGGAAAACCCCCGTCGGCCGATAGCCAAAATATTTTGAGCACGGTTAAGCCGGTTGCAGCAGAAACAACCTCCCACAAGCCGTACGAGTACGATCCGGTTAAAAATCAGTACTGGGATCCCAATCATAAACATTGGCACAACGGCAAACCGCCCAATCAAACCATGATTCCGCCGATTTCTCCGGGCGTGAAATGAGAATTTTTATTATTGACAGGGTCTGCAATTTTCTTATCATTTATGAATGAAGAAAGGAGGCGTGAAATGCTAATGGGGTGAAGCGTTTGTTTAATCGGAACACGTTTTTTCTTCTAATTACAGGCGTTCTTTTCCTCTCCTTAACACCCGATATAGTTGCGCAGTTCTATCCGTATACAATTGAACATTCACCTGCAAAACCGGCCATTGGGGAAAGCCTTTCAGTGAGGGTGGAGGCAACGTTTGGAAGCACCTGTTGGTATGGCCTAGTTTTTGATTCCACCGTGGTTAATGATAGCATTATAAATATATTTTCAACTGCCTATTATTCCTGCCCACCCATATGTATCTGTTATGACATGACCCGCACTTATGAATTTAAAACCACCATTAGGTCTTTTCTAACTCCTGGAAATTTTACCATTGTTTCAGTCATATCCGTGAGTCCGCCAGGCAATGGAGGGCCAACGGTTCAGTCGTGCGAGTTCACAGTGGGAGAAAGTCCAATTATAGATGGAGATCTAAACGGCGACAAATTATTGAGTGCCGCAGATGTAGTTTTAGAGCTTATGTGTTTCTATGCCAATAGCCCGCCACCTGCTGGTTTGCCAAGCTGTGATATTAATGGAAATGGTATTACAGATTATTATGATGCAATCGGGTTAATCAATGCCGTGTTTTTAGATGAAATTATCTGGCAATACTGCAGTCCATAGACCCTCGATTCGGAACTAAACGACTAAATACGCTGGCTTTTTGGTTGACACTTCTTTGTGTGCCGGTATATTTGAAGAAATCGGGGCGTGGCTCAGCCTGGTAGAGCACTTGGTTCGGGACCAAGGAGTCGCTGGTTCAAATCCAGTCGCCCCGATTTTATTTTGAAACCGATACTCGCCGTGGTGGGGGGCTCGACCGTCTCCGCGGAGGTTTACCAAACCGCCCGCGAGGTGGGGCGTTGCATTGCCGAAGCGGGGGCCATGCTCGTGACCGGCGGGCTGGGCGGCGTGATGGAAGCGGCCTCGCAGGGGGCAAAAGAGGCGGGTGGAACGGTAATCGGCATTCTGCCCGGTTTTTCCCGCAAGGAAGCCAATCCGTTTGTCGATATTCCCATTGTAACCGACCTCGGCGACGGCCGGAATATCCTCATCGTCCAGACCGCACAGGCCGTAATAGCCCTTCCGGGGGAATACGGGACGCTTTCGGAAATCGCCCTTGCGCTGAAAATCGGTCGTCCGGTTATCAGTTTGAGAAGCTGGGAAATTTCTCCCGATATCATTAAAGCTCAAACGGCCAAGGAGGCGGTGGAGAAGGCGATGAATCGGATAAATTCTTTGAAACCTTGAGGAATTGTATAAGAGGTAGGGGATGCCATGGCGGAAGCGGCCGTTAGGGCGATTATAAGCGGATTGGTGCAGGGGGTTGGTTATCGCTACTACGCTGTCGGGCACGCGCGGCGGCTCGGATTGTCCGGATATGCCAAAAATCTGCCGGATGGAAACGTGGAGGCCTACGCGGAAGGGGAGAGGGGTCTTTTGGAGGAATTCATAAAGCTTTTGCGGGTGGGGCCGGCGGCCGCGGACGTTTCCGGCGTGACGGCGGAATGGACAAAACCCTCCGGCCGGTACAAAGGCTTTGGCATTGAATATTGATTCCGTTTGGCGTATTTTGTTTGCAGTGCAAACAACCTATTCCATCTCAAGGAGGAGGACTTGGATTTAAAAGGCAAAATCAGGAACATTCCGGATTTTCCCAAAAAAGGAATCGTCTTTCGCGATATCTCGACCCTTTTGCAGGACAAAGCGGCATTCAACTATGCCGTGGAACGGCTGGCGGAACGCTACCGGGACAAAAGAATCGACATGATTGCGGCCATCGAAAGCCGGGGGTTCATCTTCGGCGGAGCCCTGGCGGACCGGATGGAAGCCGGTTTCATTCCGGTGCGGAAGTTGGGAAAGCTGCCGTTTGAGACGGTCAAAAAGGATTACACGCTCGAGTACGGCTATGCCACGCTGGAAATGCACAAGGATGCCGTCCGGGCGGGGGAGCGGGTGCTCATCGTGGATGATTTGATCGCCACCGGCGGGACCTTGGTGGCCACCTGCGGGCTGGTGGAAAAGCTGGGGGGCACGGTCGCCGGCATCGCCGTTTTAATAGAGCTTTCCTTCCTGAAAGGGCGGGAGAAGTTCAGCAAATACGATTTTCATTCGATAATACAGTATGAGAGCGAATAGATGACCTCCCCCGAAGTGCAAATGGCGGCCATGCTTCCGCCGGAACTGCCGGTTCTGCCCCTTCTGTCCACGGCGGTTTTTCCGCACGGGGTTTCCACCCTGCAGGTGGGGTTCGAAAAAAACATAAAACTGTTCCGCCAGACGGGAGAAGGGGGGATTGTCGTTTTGGCCGGCACCTCGGCGGAAAATCTGGAGGAAATCACCAGCCGGGATATTTCCACAATCGGAGTTGCGGCGCGGGTTTTGCGCATTTCCGAGCCGATTTCCGGCAGCCTGCAAATCACCCTCGAAGGGCTGACACGGGTCAACCTGAACGAAATGATTCAGGAAGAACCCTTCTTTGTGGCCCGTGTCTCGGCTGTTTTTGAACCGGACGGGCAGCCCTCCCAGCTGCAGGCGCTGGTGGAAAAAGTCCTGGACCGGACCGGGCGCCTGTTGGAGCTGGACCGGCGTTACCCGGCGGAATATCTGCACATCTTCAACCTGAACGCCCAAAACCCCGGCCGGTTGGCGGATGTCGCCGCGACGATTCTGCACATCAGCATTAAAAACAAGCTTGCGATTCTGGAGACGGTTTCCATCCGGGAACGGCTGGAGAAGCTTTTGCGCTACGTGGAGGAGGAGATCGAGCGGCTGGAGGCGCAGGCGGAAGTCGTCCAGAAAGTCGGAATCAATCTGGAAAAAGCGCAAAAGGATTTTTACCTGCGGGAGCAGCTGCGGGAAATCAAGCGTCAATTGGGGGAGGAGGATTTGCAGGAACGGGAGGCCCAGCGCCTGCGGAAAACCATCCAGAAATCTCTTCTGCCGAAAAACATCCAGGCCCAGCTTCTTTTTGAAGTGGACCGGCTGCGGATGCTTTCCACCGCCTCCGCGGAGTACGGCGCCACGCGGGCCTACATTGAATGGGTTTTATTTCTGCCCTGGTCGGAAAGCTGCCCGGAGACCGGCAACATCGAGGATGTGGAGCGGGAGTTGAATTCCGGTTTTTACGCTTTGCAGAAACAGAAGGAAAAAGTCCTGGAATATCTTGCCGTTCACCGGCTGAAAAGGGACGCCCGTTCGGAAGTGCTCTGTTTTGGCGGCCCCTCCGGGACGGGAAAAACCTCTTTCGGCGAGGCGATTGCCCGGGGTTTGGGGCGCAAATTCGTGCGTGTTTCCTTGGGCGGCGTGGAGCAGGCCTCCGAAATCATCGGCGAGCGCCGGCAGTCCTTGGGGGCCCAGCCGGGAAAAATCATCCAGAGCATTTCGGAATCGGGGGTTTGCAACCCGGTGATTTTGCTGGAGGATGTCGACAAGCTCGGGCAGGCCCACGGGGATATCGCCCGGGCGCTCTTGGAGGTTCTGGACGGGGAATCAAACCGGCATTTCACCGACCGGTATCTGGGCGTCCCTTTCGATTTGTCCAAGGTTTTGTTTTTGACCACCGCCGACGTGCCGGAAAACGTCTCCGAACTGCTGACGGAGGCGCTCGACTTGATTGAATTTCCCGGATACGTGGAAGAGGAAAAAATAGAGATTGCCCGCAACTTTCTGGTCCCCCGCAAGCTCGCCGAGCACGGCCTGTCCGGTTCGGATTTGATAGTCACGGCGGGGGCCTTGGAGAAAATCATTCGAAACTACACTTCCGAGGCCGGGCTGGGGCAGTTGGTAAAGCAACTCGAAATTCTCTGCCACAAGTGCGCCCGCCGGCGGCTTTCCGGGGAAAACCATCTCGAAATCACGGAAGCAAACGTGGAGGAGTTTCTGGGCCCCCCCATGTTTTTGCCGGATGTGGCCGAGCAGACGCCGGAAGTGGGGGTCGCCACCGGCCTGGCCTGGACGGCGGCGGGCGGGGATATAATGTTAATCGAGGCGCTCAAAATGAAGGGGGCGGGAAGCGTCATCTCCACCGGTTCCTTGGGGGAGGTGATGAAGGAGTCGATTCAGGCCGCCCACAGCTACGTCCGCTCCAAGGCGGATATGCTCGGAATCCCCTTCGAGGAATTCACCAACCATGATATCCATATTCATTTTCCCTCCGGCGCCGTCCCAAAAGACGGCCCTTCCGCCGGTATCACCGTCTCGTTGGTTATTGCCTCGGTCTTGGCCAACCAGCCGATAAAAAACGACGTGGCGATGACCGGAGAGGTCAGTTTAAGGGGTAAAGTCCTGCCGGTGGGGGGGATTAAGGAAAAGGTTTCCGCCGCCCACCGGGTCGGCATCAAAACCGTCGTGCTCCCCAAGCAAAACCAGAAGGATTTGGAGGACGTCCCCGCCTCCGTGCGCCGGGCCTTGAAGTTCGAGTTTGTGGAAATGGTGGAGGAGGTTTTCTCCATCGCCTTCGTCAATTTCAAATCGAAGCAGCAGAAACGCCTGGAGAGTCTTCTTAAGAAGGAGCTTGGAAAAGCGAAGAAATCGATCCGCCACAAACGGAACGGGCGCAAAACGAAACGGCGGATGGCGGCCAAGAAAAGAGCCGTCCCGCTTCGCAGGTCCATCCGGTTCCTGTAATTTTCTTGTACAAGAAGTGCAATAAAAAAGAGGCCGGGAGGAGGTTCCGGCCTCTTTGCTTGGAGCTCCCGCTCACGCAGGAGCTCTTGTTGCTGTTCTGCTGTGATGAGTTTACAAAACTTGCCAGGCGACAGCTTTGTACTTGGCTTTGAGAGGGCTTTCCAGTTTAAGCAAAGCACGGTCAAAATGTACAGTTCCATTGCCGGCGTCCTTAACCGATTTTCCAACGAGGGAGCCATACACCACGCCGCTGCCGCTTACCTTAATTTCCGCGTTGGGCGCATAAATGGCGGCGTAGATGGTGGCGCTGCCGGTAATGTCAACCGTCAATCCGGTGGAGTAAATCTGCAGATTGGCCGGTTTGGCCGAAGTGTTGGCAATTGTGCCGCCGGCGGCGTTCAGGGAACCGGTCATGAAAATCACCACTTTATCGTCTTCCGGAATTACCAGTTTGGCTCCCGAGGTCAATGAAATGCTTGAAAAATAGTAGATACCGCTCTCCAGGGTGATTTTGGCCGTGCTCCCGCTGGCGGCAAGGGCATAGGTCCCGGAATTGTAGGTCGCCCCTCCGGACAAGGTCATCTCGGTTGAAACATCGCTGTTCCATTTGGCAAAGTCCAAGTCGGCCTGGGTGATTGGTTCAAGGTTGACCGTGGAGGCCGAGTTATCCGCCGTGCCGTAAATGGTCATGCTTCCGTTGGTGATTATGGTGTCGGCTGTGGACACGTCCCCGTAAATGGTGGCATCGCCCCCGACGCGAATCAACCCGTCGCTGCCGACGTTGCCCCCCATTCCGCCCGGTGTGTAAGCGCCGGAGTCGGAGTTGTACGCATCCACCAGCGCGTTTCCAACGATATCGACGGCGGAGTCGCCATACACCGCACGGCGAAAGACCTGGCTGCGTTTCTTGGCCATAAGGACCTCGATAACCGACTGGCTGCCGTCAGCGGTGCCGATAGCCCTAAGAATAAGACTGTCTTTAAGGCCCGGCTGAAAGAAGCTGTCGATTACTTGGACGGAATAACGGGCGTTTCCAAGGGAGGCGTTATCAAATCCCGCCCGCCAGGTGCTGTCGTAAAGCATGCCAAAAGCCCGGTTGATTCCGGCCTCGGCGGCGTAAAAGGCCTGATTATTGTGGGCATTGTTGGATGCGATGGCCCGGTCCGTGTCCGAGGTGCCGAAGCTGCCAAGCGCCAAAAGTGTTACCAAAAGAAGGATGCCCAGAACAGTGATAAGGGCGAAGCCGCCTTCGTTTTGAAGCGCATTTAGGGTTCTCCTCGATTCCGTTTGACAAGTTTTACAAGTATTCATCTCCATTCCCTCCTCGTTTTTAGTTCCTGCCTGCATACCTGCCCTTATTTTCGCAAGCCCTGTTCCGTTGCGGGTGCAAATTCAAGTTTGGCTGTGGCCTTCCCCCCATAGTCGCAAGAAGCGTTTTGACATTGACTTGGCAAAGAGGATAGGGAGGAGGTGGGGAAAATGCTCCCCATTGCAAATTGCGAAAGTTGCAACCGGCAGCATATCGGCTCTGCAACCCTGCGCAAGAATTGTAGGGGCAGGTCTTGCGCCTGCCCGCATCTGTCTTTGTTTTCGTAGGGGCAGGTCTTGTGCCTGCCCGTTCTTGTCTTTGTAGGGGCAGGGTCACCCCGCCCATCTTGTCATTCTGAGCGCAGCGAAGAATCTGGGTGGCGCGGTGCGGACGAATCTCTAATTTCCAGTTTCTAATCTCTGCCTTACATGTAGGGGCG
>DATLYY010000050.1 GCA_035574275.1 Verrucomicrobiia bacterium | reverse complement strand
AGGTTCCCACCTAAATTCCCAATTCTCCCGAATCCCGTCTCCGTTCAAGTCCAGGTTCAAAAAGTACGGCTTCCAGTTAACGCGGTCAAAGTAGCCGATTGTCGTGTAGTTAATCCCGTCCGGCGACATCTGGATGGTGTATCCTTCAAAATCCTTCTGGTTGGTTATCGGGTCTATCGCCTCCTCCGTCTCCCGCCCAAACCAGCGGATGGTTACTTCCCCTTCGCCGGTTGTAAATTCCACCTTCGGAAAAGGGGGAGGCATTGGCCCCCCCTAAAGTCCGGATTTCCATCGCCGTGGGCGCGTAGCGAGTCAAATATCGGCTCCCTCGGATCGAAAACGAAACAAAGAACAGGGGAAACAATGTTCTCGTTATCAAAAACTCTTCGGGCCATGCGCGAGCTTTCGATTAAACCGCGGAAGTCCAGATGCGAGCGGTAATCGCGAATCCGAGCCGGATCCAGAAAATCGGACGGATTGGGGAACTGTGAGCTGAAATTGGCCGGGTCAATGTGGAGACGTGTACCCCCAAATACGGCGATCGTCAAAGGAATGCTCTCTCCAATGTCCAAATCAAAAGGTCCGGTGGAAAGTAAAAACCGGGAATCGGCACCGTCCGCTATGTCGATGGCAGAAACTTGTGGCACGAGCGGGGGCAGCCATCCGCTTTGAAGCGAACTATCCACAAAAATGTCCGGATTGGCTATCGCACTCATCACCTGGTCGTAATCAACTTCTTGGTTGGACAAATAATGGTACTTCATCACGTCGCCTACGGGCTGGCCGCGCCCTCCATAAATGCTGGTCTGGCCGGGTGTGCGTTGCGGCCCCCAATCCAAAATACCGAAGTCATCAGGAACCCACTAGTTGAAAGCAACCGGCGAGGGAAAAGTAAAAAGGCGAATTGCCTGCTTGGCCCGCAGAAAACGAACTCCAAAAGCTCCACTCGGATTGTTCGAGGAAAAGGAATAATCGGTTCCCGTCTCCGGATCGCCGTCGTTGTCGTAAGCATAGGCCATATAGAGCGTCTCGCTGCAAATCAACGAGGTTGGCGGAATCAGCGGGTTATAATTTCCTCTCGCAATACTCAGAAAAGTCTGTCTGATGAAACCGACGTAATCGTCAAGGTGAGTGGCTTTCCCGGCGTTCCGATTGCCGACATCCGGATCGAAGTAGAAACCGAAGTGGGCTTTTTTTATTGGTTCAGTTCCTTCATTTGTAACGGTAAAATCCAAAAGCACCCAGTCCTTTCCCCAATCCGCCGTCCAGGAATAGCTTTTTTGCTCAACTCTCAACCCCATCGGCTTGTGCGGCTTGCCGTTTTCGGGGTCCGGCGTCGTGACCAGACGCGGGTCTTTCAGGGTGTCGTAATACACCGCAATGAAATCCATATCCGAAATCGCATCCGGGCTGTAAAACGGGCTGGAACT
>DATLYY010000049.1 GCA_035574275.1 Verrucomicrobiia bacterium | reverse complement strand
CGACAACCTGGCAATAGCGGCCTACCGCGCCAGTAATTATCCGGAGGCCATCCATTACGCGCTTTTGGGCTTGGAGGTGTCGGAAAAAATCAACTTCAAGGGCAACCACCTTTCCCTTCTCGCCACGCTGGGAGGCAGCTTGAAAGCCCAAGGGCAGTATGCCGAGGCGGAAAAGTATTTGAACTATGGGCATTCCTTAATAGAGGAAATCCATGATTTGCCCAGCGAGATTCCGCTCCGGCTGGAAAAAATCGAACTGGCTCTTTTGGTGAACGACCTGTCCGGGACGGAAAAAGCGGCCACCGAGACCTCTGAGCGAATAAAGGGGGTTCAAGACCGCAGCTTGCGGGCACGACTTGCCATGCTCTTGGGAAAGCTGGCCGTTCGCAATGGAAAAACCGCTGAAGCAAAAAAGCATCTGGATGATGCAGAAGCATTTTTGGCCGACAGCGAATATTTTCCGGAACGCCAGCGATTAACGCTGGAACGGATTGACTTATTGGGGATAGAAGACCAAACCGGAAAAATCGAGGAACTCCTATCCGGGGTCCGTCAGCTTTCGTCCGTGCCGGTGAGCACAACGCTTTCCTGTGAAAGCCTATTCTTGGAGGCGCGCTCCGCTTTTGATTCCGCGCAATGGGAGACCGCCCGCCAAAAAGCCGCCGAAGCGCTCAAGCTGGCTTATGATTTAGCCGAGCCGGAAAAAATCTGGCGGCTGCATCATCTTATGGCCAGGCTCTGGTTAGAGGAGAAAAACTACCAAAAGGCCTTCAACGAATTGCAATTGGCGGCACAGATTTTGGAGGACCTGAAGGGAAATTTCTCCTCGGAGGAAAGCTTGAACAGCTACTTCGGCGATCCGCAAAAAAGGGAGCTGCTTTCGGAAATTCAGAAAATAGCAGGATTGTTGAGTTACTGAAACCGGTTGTAAGGGTTATTTCGAATAAAAAAACAGAAGCCCCGCATTGCGGGGCTTCCGCTGCTAAAACAGCTTTCTGCTATTGCTGGCCGCTGGAACCCAATCCCGGAGCGACCTTCGCCTCAAGCTGTTCGATGAGCAGTTCGTACATCGGCTCACCTCCTGTGAGCTACGTCGGTTTCCCTCCCAGTCAACTGGAAGGGACCAAGCGTCCGGGCCTTGCGGCCAGTTCGTAGCTTTCTAAATACGGAACACTTGCATTTACAAATACGAATCTTTCAGCAAAAAAGTCAACATCAAGACCCAGACAAGCGGCCAATTTGAACCAAAAAGTGAAAATACGAAAAAACTTCACATTTTTTATAACCCAAAAACCCTCAAGCAACTAAGAAATATAAGTGCTCTATGTACTAAGTTAATGAATGCAACAACCCGGGTAGCTCCGCTCAAAACTAAGACAAATAAAAAAGGGCCGCCTTTCGGACAGCCCTTATTACCTTCGAAGGATAAGGCTGCTCGTACTATCCGCCGACTGAACCGCCGCCGCCGGGGGCTACCTTTTCCTCAAGTTGTTCGATGAGCAGCTCGTACATTACAACTCACCTCCCGCATATGTTATGCGTTCATTCACCCCCTCACACAAGCCGAGGGGACCGCCGTCCTGCCCCAAAAAAACCGGGGCCCTTACCGGAAAAATTTCCGGCAAAACCGTAAAACCCTTTTTACCTGAATTTAAAGTATGGGGGGATTCCAACAATTTGTCAAGCACTTTTTTGCAAAAAACCGGAAACTCTTGTTACAATCAACCAATTTAACTACATATAGTGGTCAGCTGCCAGCCACTACAATTTGTAGAATTGGCCTACAAGCCAAAAAAATATGCGGATTAGATGAATCGAAAAACGGCGCTTTAAATGATTAAGATTTACAGATTCGGATTAATCTACCACCATTCCCAACCGGTCGAACCGCATCCGCTCAAAGAAATGGGCGATGTTGTAAACCGTTAGGCTGATAAATTCAAAAACATACGGAAACTCCAGCTTCGGCTCCTGCGAATCTGGCTTCCAGGACCAGTAAACGATTATCGGCTTGCCGATAAGATATTTGCGTTCCAAAAAACCCCACTCCCGCGAATCCTGGCTGTCATCCCGGTTGTCGCCGAGCACGAAGAATTGATCCAGCGGCACCTGCTTGGGGCCGAAATTATCGCGAGAGGAAAATTCCCGCGGCAGTATCTTGGGGTCTTTGTGCTTGGCGTCCTGCGGATTCGGCACCACCTTCCCGTCCACCCGCAAAACCTTGTTCCGGATTTCCACCGTCTGCCCGCCGACGGCCACGCAGCGCTTGACGAAAACCCGGTCCGTGTTCAACGGATACTGGAAAACGATGATCTCTCCCGGCTTGGGATCTTTGAAATGGAAAATAAACTTGTTGACCAAAAGAAAATCCCCGGGCAGAAGGGTGTTCTCCATCGAACCGGTTGGTATGCGGAAGGCCTGCACCACGTAGGCGCGCAAAATGAACGCCAGCACCAAGGCTACCACGGCCACTTCGAGATAGTCCCGCCAGATGGGGCGGGTTCGGCGGCGCAAGGATATTTTCGCGCGGTCGGTAGTTGTCAGTTCGGCCACATCTAAAGTATCGGTAAGGCCTTGCAAAAGTTTACCGCCCGGAACGGGTTGATACGGAAGAGCCAGCTGCAACTCTGTATGGGAAATTTCCCATACCCCTCAATTTATGTAAGGTCGGCGTGTTTTT
>DATLYY010000048.1 GCA_035574275.1 Verrucomicrobiia bacterium | reverse complement strand
AGACAAGAAGCTCATAGCAGGTGACTCCGAGTTCACAGCAACCACCAAAAAGACCTGCCATACCGAGGAGAATGAGAAACCAAGTAGTTGTAGAAATAAGTTGTTTCATTTCATCCTTTTTTCATTGTTCATAGTTACCTCTTCGGAAAACTCCGGCGCGGACTTCAGTCCCCAATAACCAACCCTCCCCCCGGCTTAACTAAAACCCCATCCCGCCGATACTTAAATAGATGGGTCGAAGACATTGGAAGCATTTGGGGGTTCGACCGGAACACCTTTGGAGTTTTAACGAGGAGGTTTTATGTTAACGCTATTCTTGGGGGCGTTTTTGTTTGCCGCCGCCTTTGCGGTACTCTTTTTCTGGTACATCAAACGTAAAAATCTGGACTACCTGACTCCCACCGCCCAGCGGGAGCTTTTATGGGGGACGGCGGTTTTGTCCCTTTCGGTCGCCTTTCTGGTTTTTTCCGCGAAAACATTTGACGAGGAAACCCACTGGCTCATCCGCTTCTTCTCCTGCCTTTTGGCAATCGGCGGGTTGGGGCTGGTTCTGTCCGGCATCGGTAGCTTTGTCAAAAAATCCGGCGCGGGAGAAACCCATTTGCTTAAAGTGGAACGAGCCATCACCCAGCTTGCCGAATGGGGAGAGCGGTTCGAACGGGCCAAAAACTTCCGCGCCTTTTGCGATTTGGTTGTGCAGGGGTTCGCCGAACCGGGCGGCCGGGCCTTTCTTTTCAAAGTTTCGCCGGACGGAAAATTTCTGGACTTTCTGGCCGCCTCCAGCATAAGCCCGCTAAGAAAGGCCACCGCAGACCATATTGTTCTCGAAAAAAGCTGGTTTTACCAGCCCTACCGCTCCGCCGTCCCGTTTTATGTCAATTGCGATTTGGAAATCTACAACGACTACCACCGGCTTTTCGAAGCGGACGAGCGGATGGCCAAGGCGGTCTTTGTCCCCATAATCGTGCAGGGGGGAACGGTCGGCATTCTGGCCCTGTTTTTTCCGACCGCCGCGCCGTTTCTGCCGGAGGAAAAGGCGCTCTTTTCCCATCTTTCCACCTTTCTTGGTTCCGCCTTCCAATCGCTTTTGGCCTCCAGCTATCTGGCCCGGCAGGAAAAGCGCTCCCTCTTCAACCACGAAATTCTTGCGCTCTCCGGCGCTTCCTCCCGCCCGGACAAGGTTCTGCCGGAGCTTTTCCGCCACGCATCAGAAGCCCTGGGGGCCGACTTTCTGGTCTTTTCCCTTTTGGAGCCGAAGGGACTCCGGGTGCGGCGCTTCACCATCGGCCGTTCCGGTCAATTGCTCTCCGATAAAATCCCCTTCCATCCGGCCGAGCCGAACTGGCTGGCGCTTCCCTTGGGGGGGCACACCATCTGCCTGCGCCGCAGCGATTTTGTCCCGCAAACGCCGGAGGAAAAGTTTCTGGCCTCCCTGGGCGCGAACGGCTATTGGTTCAAGGCCGTCGAGCTGCCCCACCGCTGGACGACCGGCCTGTCTTTGGGGTTTGAAAAGCCGCCGGTTTGGGGAGAGGAAGAGGGGCGATTCTTCAACAATCTCTGCGAGGGGGCCCGCATTCTGGCCCTCCGCTTCCAGCACACGCTTTTAGCCGAGGAGACCGAGCGGCGGCTTTTCTCCTTCGTGCAAAGCTCCCGCCTGCTTTTGAACACGACGGAAAAGGAACTTTTATCCCGCGCCGGCGAGGTTTTGACCCAGGAGCTGCCGGTCACCTTCAGCCGCTTCTGGAAACTGGGGCCGGCCTCCCTCGAGTCCGCCAGCTTTTCCGCCCTGCGGGATATCTCGAGCGATTTGCAGTTGGAAAAGGAAGTTCCGCTCTCCCAGCTCCCCTGGCACCGGATGGCCTTGGATGAACACAAGATGGTGATCGTCAACGAGGAGGACCCGGAAGCGGTGATGACCGAGAATGAAAAATCAAAGTCCCTGGCCCGCCGGGTGCAGGCGGCGGTATTGATCCCGATGGAAGTGGAGGGTAGGGCGCTCGGGATGGTCTCCCTCGGAGAGATGCGCAGCTGGAAACGCTGGGCCTTCTCCCCGCAGGATATGGCGTTTGCCCGGGGCATTTCCAACCAGGTCGCCTTGAGCTTGTCCGGCCTTTCCCGCAAGGAAGCCCAAAAGCGCTCCGGCGAGCGGCTCAAAAACATCGAGGCGCAAATCGAAAGCTCCCGGGGGGCCAAAGAGGCGTTGGATTTGTTCCCCAATCTGGATTATTCCATCAACAACCCCCTCACCGCCATTCTGGGGGCGGTCGATCTCCTGCGCTTGAAATCGGAAAATCTTTCCCCCGAGGCGGGGCGGTATCTTTCCATCATCGAAAAGCAGGCCGGCCGCATCCACCAGTCGGTGCAAAAAGTATCGGAGCTGAAAAACACGGTGCGGCGCCTTCCCGTCCGCGCCCCTTATCAACTAACGGAACCGGAAAAGGTTTAGGCGGGCGCGAAGGTGAGCAAAATTCTGAAACTGGTTTGGGAAGTGGCGGGCCCGGTGATGGGGGCCGATCTTTTGGTTTCCTTCCGCTCCCTGGAGCAGAAGTTCCGGCCGGAGTTTTTGGAGGCGACCGAGAGGGGGCGCGCCCGGGCGGAAAAGCTGCTCCGCTCGCCGGAGCTCTTTTCGGCCCTGCAAAATAAATCGGGCCGGACCGGTTTTGTCGAAAACCTCCCCGGCCTCTCCGAATGGAGCTGGCATTTGGCCGTTTTCTTCGAAAAGGAGGGGGGGCTTCTTTTCTCCTCCCTCCAGCCCGCCCCCTTGGAAGCCCCCAAACAGCTCCGGCTGGCGGTCGGGCTTGCGGCCTTGGTGCAGTCCCTTTCCCGCTGGCAACTACTGGAAAGCGAGATGAAACTGCACCAGAGGCGCCTGGAAAAACTGGCGGCCTTCCAAAAGCAGCTTTTTTCAATCTTCAAAGAAACGGATCTGGCCGAGCGGATTGTGGCCCGCGGCTCGGAGCTTTTGAACGCCGTCGGCGCGGCCCTGATTTTTCTCCCCTCCGGGGGAGGAGATTTGAAAATCGCCGCCCAGAGCGGCAAATTCGGCCCCGTTCCGTTCGAGCAGGCCCACACAAGCGGCGTTCTGGAAAAACTTTTGGCCAAGCGCCTGCCTTTGGCCTTAAACGGCGGGGAAACGAGGCCGGAACTGGCCGATTTTCCCAAGCCGCTTCTTCTGGTTCCCCTCGTGCGGGGGGAGGAGACGGAGGGGGTTTTGGTTTTTCAGCATCTTCCGGCCGACCCCTTCACCCAGACGGACGTCGAGCTGTCGATTCTTTTTGTCCAGGCCGCATCCCAGGCTTTGGCGAACGCCCGGAACTTCGAGCATCTGGAAACCGCCCACCGCTCGTTGTCCGTGGCGCAGGAGCGGCTTCTGCAGTCGGAGCGGCTGGTCGCCTTGAAGGAGATGGCGGGGGGGATTGCGCACGATTTCAACAACGTTTTGGGGGCGATTTTGGGGCGGGTTCAGCTTTTATTGGCCCAGCCCACCGATGAACGGGTGGCCCGCGCCCTGCGGCAGGTGGAGGGTTCCGCCCAGGAGGCCGCGCGCACGGTCGCCCGGCTGCAGGAATTCACCCGCGACCGGGAAGAGGGGAGCCCCGAGCCGGTGGATATGGCCTCCGCCGCGCGGGAGGCGGTCGAGCTCACCAAGCCGCACTGGCGGGACCGGATCGCCTCCTCCGGCGGGCCGATCGAGCTGGAACTGGACTTGAAACCGACGGCGCCGGTTATGGGGCGTTTTTCCGAACTGGTGGACGTGGCCTCCAACCTGATTGCCAACGCCGCCGATGCGCTCCCCAACGGCGGAAAAATCTGGGTCTCCACGTTCCAAAAAGAGGGGGAAGTTATCCTGACCGTCCGGGACAACGGCACTGGGATGAGCCCGGAGGTGAAAAGCAAAATCTTTTTCCCGTTTTTCACCACCAAGGGGAGGCGGGGAACGGGGCTGGGGCTTTCCGTGGCGTACGGCGTGGTCACCCGCCACAAGGGGGAAATCGCCGTGCAGTCGGAAGAGGGAAAGGGCTCCTTGTTCACCCTCCGTTTTCCGGCCTCCGCCCCCGTGCCGAAAAAACCTGAGCCGGCCAAACCCCCGGTCAAAAAAGTGGGGGAACTTTCGATTCTGGTGGTGGATGACGACGAAAACATCCGCAACGTTTTATCCGAGATGCTCGATTTTCTGGGGCACAAGGTCGCCGCCGCCCAGGACGGCGCCGAGGCGTTTCGTTTATTGGAGGGGGCGGCCTACGAGCTGGTCATCACCGATTTGGGAATGCCCGGGATTTCCGGCTGGGAGGTCGCCCGCCGGGCCAAGGAGAAAAACCCAAAAACCCCCGTGATGCTGGTTTCCGGCTGGGGGGCGCAAATCGAAGCGGCCCGCGTCCGGGAGGCGGGAATCGATTTGGTTTTGAACAAGCCGTTCCACCTGGACGACATCCGCCGCGCCATTTCGGAAATTCTTTCCAAAAACACCGCCCAGCCCGCGCGGCGCTGAACTACTCGTCCGCCTCCCGCAAATCGCAGCCGGTTTCCAGAGCCAATTTTGGATTTCGCAAAAAAGCCCCCATTCCGTTCAAAATGGGGGCCTTGGGTTGCGTTGAAATTTACTTTTTCCGGCCGGTCTTGGCGCCGGACGGGGTGGCGGTTTCCTCCATCGCCAGGTTGAATCCCTGTCCCCAGTCCTGAAACAAGCGAAACTTGAATTTTTTACCTTCTGGATGCCACATTATTTTTTCCTTCAATGTTCCCTGGGGGAGCGGGATTTCCCCCTCCAAAAGTAGCGTGTCTCCCGCGAAGGTTCCCTGGTAGAGGTTACTGCTTCCAAAATTGTCGAACCACCAGCATTTATACTGGCCGTCTCTTCCGTCGTAGGTAAGCATCCCCTTGCCCTTGTAGCCGCCCATTCCCGCCAATTCCCCTTCGTAATTGAACATCAAAAATATGGAATCCAAATCCCAGCGGTTTATATTCCTTCCCTTGCCCGGCCCGCCGTTTCCCATCGGGGAAGGATGGGCCATATTTTCAGAACTGAAATTTCCCACCAAAAAGGAAAGCCGGGCCAGTTCCGGCCCGAACTTCGGCTTGGGCGGCTCCATCCCCGCTGCAGGGGGCTGCTCCTGCGCAAAAAGCGCCGCCGCGGCAAACAGGGCGGTCCCCAGCGTTAGGAGGCATAGGACTTTTCTCATCTCGACTCCTTTCATCCGTTTGGTTTTATTTCCGGCCGTTTTTCTTGGCGGGCCGGTAGGTCTGCTCAATCACCGGCATCCATCCCTGCCCCATGTTGTTCCGCACCCAGAGTTTCACGTTGTCCCCCTCCCGGCGCCACATCACCTGTTGTTGAAAAGTGCCCCCGGGGAATGGAATTTGCCCTTCGAGAATTAGTGTATCCCCCGTGTAATTCCCCTTGTAGGAGGGGTGATCGCCGAAGTTGTTGTGCATCCCCAGATAGTACTGTTTGGCGTTTTTATCGTAGGTCAAAAGCCCCATCCCGCGATATTTGCCAAAGATGGGGAAATCAATGGCCTCCTCGAACTGCAAAAACATCGAGTCCAAAATCCATCTGCTTTTCAAGCTTCCCGTGGCATTTTCCCCATTCGGCGCCACCGGGTTGGGAAAAATTTTCGTATCGGTGACAAACTCCCCGGCCAAAAACGAAAGTTTCAAAAGCTCCGGAGGGACCTTCGGCGCGGCCATCGGCGGAAGGGAGTCCGTTTTCTGCTCCTGCGCGGATGAAAGAGAAAAAAATGCAACCGATACGAGAAGGAAATAAACTGTTCGCTTCATTTCAGCTCCTTTTCGCCCCTTAGACCAACATCTTCGCGGCTATCATTCCGCCCCCCATAAGCATCACGCCGTAGCCGACCAAGTCGGCTATGCGCGTAGGCATGGGCATCCGGGCAAAAGTCACGTGCGTGTATTCAATAGCCCAGTATCCCAGCCAGAGCGCCAGCCCGAACATAAACCCTCCCCCCATTCCATTGTCTGCCAGATAAACCTCTCCAAAGCTGAAGACCCAGGCAGTAACGAGACCGTAGACGAATGTGAGAATGACCGCCCGGATGACCGCCGCCGTGTGCGTCATCCCCTCCGCCATCGCTTTGGGGTTTTCCTCGTAAAACTTTTGCACCTCTTTGGCGCCGATGAACGTGTGAGCCAAAAAATGGGAGGCGTTCCCCAAAATTCCGATAACCAAGCCCGTCAAAAGCACGCTTCCTAATTCCATATTCCCCTCCTTTGGAAATGTAGGTTGGCAATCCTCTTCAACGTTTTGGGAAAATAGGGGAGGGGCGTTGCCTTGGCAACCGGTAATTTGAAATGGAAGGGTATTCGCAGGCGGCATTTTAATGCCGCGCCGCCGGGTTATAACCCGGCCTGCGGTGAAGCAGGAATACTTGACGGCTTAACTCTTCATCGACTCCAAAAACTTTTCGTTGTTTTTGGCCTTCTTCATCCGGTCGATTAAAAACTCCATCGCCTCGATGGGGTTCATCTCGTTCAAAAACTTCCGCAGAATCCAGACCTTGGCCAGAACCTCCGGCGAAAGCAAAAGCTCTTCCTTGCGGGTGGAGGTGCGGTTGATGTCCATCGCCGGGAAAATCCTGCGGTCGGAAAGCCGCCGGTCGAGCACGATTTCCGAGTTGCCGGTTCCCTTGAACTCTTCAAAAATCACCTCGTCCATCCGGCTGCCGGTCTCAATCAAAGCCGTGCCTATAATCGTCAAACTTCCCCCTTCTTCGATGTTCCGCGCCGCGCCAAAGAAGCGCTTGGGCCTTTGCAAAGCGTTGGCGTCCACGCCGCCGGAAAGGATTTTGCCGGAATGCGGCACCACGGCGTTGTGGGCCCGGGCCAAACGGGTAATCGAGTCCAGAAGTATGACGACATCGTGCTTATGCTCCACCAAGCGCTTGGCCTTCTCAATCACCATCTCCGCCACCTGCACGTGCCGCTCGGCCGGCTCGTCAAACGTGGAGGAAACCACCTCCCCCCGCACGGAGCGCTTCATATCCGTAACCTCTTCCGGCCGCTCGTCGATGAGCAGGACAATCAGCTTCACTTCCGGGTGGTTCGTGGTGATGGCGTTGGCAATCTCCTGCAAAAGCATCGTTTTCCCCGCCTTCGGCGGCGAAACAATCAAGGCCCGCTGCCCCTTGCCAATGGGGCAGAGCAGATCCATGATCCGCGTGGACATCTTCTTCGGGTCGTATTCCAGCGAAAACTTGGTCTGGGGGTAAAGCGGGGTCAGGTTGTCAAAGAGAACCTTGTGCTTGGCCATTTCCGGCGATTCAAAATTGATCGCCTCGATTTTCAAGAGGGCGAAATACCGTTCCGAATCCTTCGGCGGGCGAACCTGCCCGGAAACGGTGTCCCCCGTGCGCAAATCGAACCGCTTAATTTGCGAGGGAGAGACGTAGATGTCGTCCGGGCCCGGCAGGTAGCAGTAATCCGGGGAGCGCAAAAAGCCGTACCCCTCCTCCATGATTTCCATCACCCCCTCGGCAAAAATCAGCCCGTCCTGCTCGGTTTTCGTCTCCAGGATTTTGAAAATCAGCTCCTGCTTGCGCATCCCGGAGCTGCCGGGAATGTTCAAGTTTTCCGCGATTTCCTGCAGTTCCGTCACCGTTTTGTTTTTCAACTGCACGATGTCCATCTTCATTTCCGCCGTCATCGAACGTTCCGGCGCGGGCTTTTCCGCCACGGCGGTCTTTTCCATATCCGTTTTTTCCATTTTAGGTCCCTCTGATGTTTTGGTTGTTTTCCGATTCATGGCTGCTCTCTTTCATTGACAGCGGATGGTGCGGGAAATTTTCCCTACCCGGCCATCCGGCGGCCCCGGGGCCGCTCCGCGAGTGTTTCCTGCGGGGCGTCCCCCCAAAATTTTTCCAAAGCGTAAAAGCGGCGGGCCTCCTTCAAGAACAGGTGCACCACCACGTCTCCGTAATCCAAAAGCGTCCAGCGCGCGCTTTTTTCCTCGTGTCCCATCCGTACTCCCTTTTTCTTCAGCATCTCCTCGATGTGCCCGGCAATCGCGTGGGCATGCACGTCCGCGTCGGCGGTCGCCACCACAAAAAAGTCGGCGATGGAGGAGAGCTTCCGCAAATCGATTAACACCACGTCGCCCCCCTTTTTTTCCAAAACCAGCCGGCCGACCAGCCGGGCCAGTTCCTTCCCCGCCAACCCCTTCATCTGCCGAAAATGGACTCCTTGGAATTTAGTCGGCGGGAAATTCGAGGGCGTCGCGCCCCAGATAAATCGAGAATAGCACTCCTTTGACGTTGTCCGGCAAACTTTTTTCCACCGTCCGGGAAGGGGGAATCCCCAAAATTCGGGCGGCCTTCTTCAAAACCGGCGGCTGGGGCACCCGCGCAACCAGCAAGGTCTTTTCCGGCGCCGGGGTTTTCACGTGCAGAATATCCACCACCTGGATAATGCAATTCTCCGCCGCCAGTTCCTCCCCCAGTTTTTTAACAAAGGGGGCCTGCTCATCCTTCAATTCCTGCGGCACAATCAACTGCACGGCGGCAAACTCAAAATCCCGCACCGCCGCGGCCTCCCGCGGCCAGAACAGATACAAGGCCAGCCCAATCGAGGCCAGTCCGGAGGCGATGACCGCCCCGGCCAGAAGCTTTTCCGCCCGGTTCCACTCCAAACGCTTGGAATCGGGGGCTATCCAGACCTTTTTTTTGTAACGCAAGGGGGTTATGCGCATTGGTTATTGTCCGGCCCGTTTAAGGGATGGGCCGCTCCCGTCCGAACAAAGTCGGAAAAAGTTTCCTACCGCCGATATCCAAGCGGAAGGTAGCCGGGATAATAATACGCCCCGGCCGGGTACTGCTGGTAATTGACAATCAAATTAAAAGAATTCGACGGATGATAGTGCAGTTGAAAACCGGGAATGATTGAATTGGCGCTCCGCTTGGGCCCAAAAAACGCCCCCTGCGAGTTGGCCACCCCCAAACTGATGCGTATGTCCAGCGGGTTGGCAAGCTTGTAGCTTAAGTCCGCCATATACATGCTGGTCAAAACCCCCCGCCCGCCGATGCTGGCGTAGGAGGTCGAAATCGTATGGTTGATTTTAAAGCGGGACGGGTCGAGCAGGAATACCGAACTCCCCTTGGGCGCATCTGCGGTGGTTTCTTCCTCCGGCGTTCCCAAAAACCCGCCGGTATTGGTCTGCCCAAAGGCGGCGGCCGCCATTAAAACGAACGCGGCCAAAAACAGAATTACGACCTTTGGGGCTTTAGTCGGGTGGCTGGTCATTTCAGTTATTTTACCCATCTTCTGGTTGGACGGTTTCAAATATTATTAACGAACCCCCCTTTGTCAAGCACCTTTATTCATTATATCGTCTTATTCCCTAAAACTTTAGCCCCCGCCAAAAGGTTCCCGCATTCGCCCAAGGGTAATCGAAAGAATTATTTGACACTTTTGGTAGTATCAGATTGAGAAGAAGGGCTTGCGGGCACCGAATCAAGCGGCTCAAGTTTTACAAGTAGCCTGCGCTCAATTCGACCGGGGCCTCCCTCCAATATTGTTGTAAACGGCTTAAAGCCTTTCTGAATAACTTTGATCTCGTGTTGGTCATAGGGAATTTTTAAAAAAATGTCTCCGCTCGCTGATGACTTAATGAGTTTGTTATCAAGATAAATATCGGCTTCCTTTAGCTCAGGTTCTCCCCATACGTGAAGGTCGTAACAAGAAAAACCTAATTGACAGCACCCAAACAAAACAATTGAGACGAGCGTTATGCCGAAAAAATAAAGGAAAAATCCTGTTTGATTGCTCCTTTGAGAATTCATCGGTCACCATCCTTGTTTATTACAAAAAGGCTCCCATTGTTTAGGGCTGTGAGGCAGCAGTTTGCGCACGAACTAAACGAACGACCACAGCTTGCTTTTTTCGAACACAAAGATCCTTGCCAATTATTGTGGGTATCCATATATAATCTTTTTGCCTTTTCAACCAGATTTCCTTTTTCTCTGAAGAGGTCCCAAACTTCTTTCCCCACGGCAGCAGCGGTTGCAACGTCTGCACCACAAATTTTTGTAATTGAACATATTCCTAAACAGTGCTTGAAGGCATCTCGTTTTCCATCGAGCACTCCTAGTTCCTCTGCAATCTTCTTTGTTCTGTCTGCTGCAATAGTTGCTGCCTCTCTCATATTTAACGCACAGGGTATTCCAGTAAATACTCTAAATTCCTCCGCAGTAATTAGCGGTACAGCTTTTCGCCCTATTTCACCTGTCCTATCTGTAAATACCAGGGGATTGCTACTTACATAAGAAAATGGATTCGTTGTAGTTTGACTTGTTACCGGATCCACCTGATAATACCGCCCAATCTTCGGCTGGTAATACCGGTGCCAGTTGTAGTTCAAACCACTTCCTCGGTCTATCCGTTGTCCCGGAAACCGGGTGTTGTCCTCGATGGCGCTGGCAAACTCCGATACCGTTTCGCCGAAAGGATCCAAACTTACCCGCCACTGCACGATCTTCAAGCTATCCGTGAGCACGTAAGGTGTGCCCAGATGGTCGGTGTGGAACCAATAACGCGTCTCTGGGCCGGAGGGAGGTGGCGGGCCTCCAGAAGGGCCAAAGCCGAATACTTCCAGCGTGTCAATCCGCATTCGGGGTTCGCCGTTGGCCCAAATGTAATCGGTTGTGTAAAAAGGCGCACCCGGGAAGTATTGGGAAATAAGATTGCCATAGATATCGTAGAGATTAACTAATTCCGTTCCGTTGTCGTTGCTGTAAACCCGCTTGTTCTCTCCGTCATAAGTAAAGCTGTCGGTGGGAGCAATGCCTGTAATTTTTACGATTCTGTTCAGCTTGTCGTAGGTATACACTTTGGTCTGGCCCGATAGGGTATCACCGATTACGCTTCCATTGGCGTTATACCCGTAATTCACCACTTCTGCTCCGGTGGTGTTTCGCAGACGGTTGTTGAGGTAGCTGTAGCTCGTGCTTGAAGCTCCTTTTTGCTTGGTCAGCCGGTTGCCGTTCTTGGCATAGCTATAGGTCAAATCATCCGTGCGATAATCCCCAAAAGCCGTCAACAGCCGGTCAACCCCGTCGTAAGTTATCGTATGGTAACTTTTGGTGGAATCTATCAAATCCAAAAGTTGGGTGATATTCCCGTTATGGTCATACTGGTAGCTCCGGCCAAAAATGCCGGCGGGGGTGTTGGTTATCGACTGCGTGTAATACCGCTTGTCGTAGCTCTTCTTTACTTTGACACCATTCCCAAACCACATCGTCGTATCCGGTCCAAACGGGAGGTAGCCGGTGGAATCAAAGTAGGTTCGCGTGGGATTCCCGGACTTAGTCCCAATGGCCTTAGTTACTCTATCGGCCAAATCGTAGGTAAAAGTTACCAGCCGTCCGTTGGGATACCGCAAAGTTTTCATATTCCCGTTGGCGTCCCAGGTGTAGCGCGTCCAGTAGGTTCTGCCGGCGGTGACGAGCGATTCGGAAGTCACCCGCCCGGCATAATCGTAGGAAAACTTCCGCGTGGCTGTCGGCCCCGCCCGAGGCAAGGAGGAAAATGTTTTTGGACGAAATGCTCAAATGCCCCGGATAGGAGCCCGGCGCCACCAAAACGGTATCTCCGTTCACGGCCGCGTTGATCCCCGCCTGAATCGTCGGCTGGTCTTGGGGCACGCGGATAGTTGTAGAGGAAGCGGTAAGACAGAATAACAGTGTGATTACAAACGCGGTAAAGAGGATCCTTTTTATCTGCACTCCCTCCTCCTCTAAGTAAGCCGCAGTATCCGCTTACGCCCCGCTAAGATGTGGCTTTCTCAATCGTTGTCAAGCATTTTGTAGGGGTGTATGGCGAAACGCCTCTGTGGATGCGGCCAAAACTCTCCGTTTTGACACCCCCCTTTAAAATCGTATATTCCACCGCTCAATGCCCCGAGCATTAATCACAGGCATCACCGGTCAGGATGGTTCCTATCTGGCGGATTTGCTGCTTGCCAAAAACTACGAGGTCTGGGGGATGGTGCGCCGCTCCTCCACGGAAACCTTCGACCGCATCCAGCACATCCGCGACCAAGTCAAAATCCGCCAGGCCGACCTGTTGGACCAGCTTTCGCTCATACGTCTAATGGAAGAAGTTCAGCCGGACGAAGTGTACAACTTTGCCGCCCAGTCCTTCGTCCCCACCTCCTGGGAACAGCCGGTTTTAACGGCGGAATTCGACGCCGTCGGCGTCTGCCGCATGCTCGAGGCCATTCGATTGGTCAATCCCAAGATTAAGTTTTATCAGGCCTCCAGCTCGGAAATGTTCGGCAAGGTGCGGGAAGTGCCGCAAAAGGAAACCACCCCGTTCTATCCCCGCTCCCCCTACGGCGTGGCGAAGGTGTACGGCCACTTCATCACCGTCAACTACCGCGAAAGCTACGGCCTCTTCGCCGTCTCCGGCATCCTCTTCAACCACGAATCCCCCCGCCGGGGGCTGGAATTCGTCACCCGCAAAGTCACCGACGGCGCGGCGCGAATCAAACTGGGCCTGGCCGACAAACTGTATTTGGGAAACCTGGACGCCAAGCGGGACTGGGGCTTCGCCGGCGACTACGTGGAGGCCGTTTACCGGATGCTCCAGCAAAAAGAACCCTTGGACTACGTCATCTCCTCCGGCCAAAGCCACTCGGTGAAGGAATTGGTCGAAACCGCCTTCTCATACGTAGGATTAAATTGGGAAAAGCACGTGAAAACCGACCCAAAATTCGTCCGCCCCGCCGAAGTGGATATTCTTTTGGGGGATTCGTCGCTGGCGCAAAAGAATCTGGGCTGGCGGCCGAAAACTTCCTTCGAGGAGCTGGTAAAGATGATGGTGGATGCCGATTTGGAGCGGCTAAAAACTTTGAAAAAATGACTCAATCACTCAATCATAAAATCGTTAAATTAGAACAAGGAGGATTTGTGAAAAAGATACCGATAACGGCCGTCGCAATCTTCTGCTTTGCCGCCTTTGCTTCCGCGCAGGAAGGGGTCAAGCTGGGGTACGTCGATTCCGACCGCATCCGCCAGGAGTTCAAAGAGTTCGCCTCCGCCCAGGCGCAGCTCGACTCGATGATAATCGGCTCCCAAAGGCAGGATTCCATTTTGGCCACCGAGCTGGAAAAGCTGCAGGAGGAGCTCATCCAAAAAGCGGCGGTTTTGAGCGCCGCCGCCAAATCGGAAAAGGAAAAATCGTTCGAGGCCAAGCAGGCCGCCTATTTCCAGTTCCGCCAGGCCACCTTCGGGCAGGGGGGGAAGCTGGAGCAGCTCCGGATGTCCCTCTCCAAGCCGATTCTGGACAAGGTGATGGAGGCGGTCAAGCGGGTTGCCAAAGCGGAGGGGTACTCCTTCGTCTTCTCGGATGAAAGCGTGGTGTACGCCAAGGAGGGCAGCGATTTGACCGACAAAGTGCTGGCGGATTTGAACAAAACGGCAAGCGCCCCCCCAAAAAAATAGTTGGCCGCCTTCGACTGCCTGATAACCGGCGTCTCCGGCTTCGTCGGCTCGCATCTGGCGGAGTATTTGTTGGACCGCCGGTATTCCGTCGCCGGCACCTATCTTATCGATAAATCGCTGGAAAACCTCTCCGGCTTCGCCGACCGGCTGGAGCTTTATCAAATCGACCTGCGCCAAAAGGAAAGCGTCCGGCGGGCCCTGAACGCCGCCCAGCCCAAATGGCTCTTCCACCTGGCCGCCTTCTCCTCGGTCGGTTTCTCTTTCCAAAGGCCGGAAGAGGCGCTCATAAACAACTTCGTTTCCACCTTGAACGTCCTGGAAGCGGTTCGCGAAATGCCGGTCCGCCCCAAGGTCCTTTTGGTCTCCTCCTCGGACATCTTCGGCAAGGTGGAGAAAAAATGGCTCCCCTTGAAAGGAAAGGAGCCCTGGGCCCCCCGCTCCCCCTACGCCGCCTCCAAGGGGGCCGCGGATTTAATCGGCCAGGCCTATTTCCACTCCTTCAAAATCCCGATTTACCACGCCCTGGCCTTCAACCATACCGGTCCGCGGCAGGGCCCCGGCTTTGTGGTGCCCGATTTCGCCTCGCAAATCGCCCAAATCGAAGCCGGCCTGTCCAAACCGGTTATTTCCGTCGGCAATCTGAAGTCCCGCCGGGATTTCTCGGACGTCCGGGACGTCGTCCGGGGCTACGAATTGGTCTTGAAAAAGGGAGAGCCCGGCGAAGTTTACACCTTTTGCTCCGGCAAGGACATCCCCGTCGAGCGGGTTTTGCGGATGCTTCTGCGGCTGTCCAAAGTGAAAATCAAAGTCAAAAGCGACCCCGCCCGCCAGCGTCCCTCCGAAATTCCCGTTCTGCGGGGGGATTTCTCCAAGGCAAAAAGAGAACTGGGCTGGAAGCCGGTAATCAAGCTGGAAAAAACCCTTTCCGACACCCTCAACTACTGGCGCGCCCGGAACCAAAAGATGGAAAACGGGGTTTGACCTGTTTCAACTCTGCTTCATTCTGTCATTCTGAGCGTAGCGAAGAATCTGGGAGGGGAGAGGGGCAATTTGACGAACTTGGCAATTGCAGTTAAAATGAGGGCGGTCGAAGAGTAAACTATGGACTTGAAAACCAAAATCGAAAAGCGCACCGCGGTGGTCGCCATCATCGGCCAGGGATACGTCGGCCTGCCCCTCTCCGTGGCCTTTGCCTCGGTCGGCTTCAAGACCTACGGCATCGATTACGACAAAAACCGCGTCGGGCGCATCAACAAGGGGATCTCCGACATCGACGACGTCTCCAACGAGTCCCTGCGCCCGCTGGTCTTCTCCAAAACCCTGACTGCCACCGGCGATTACGCCGTTTTGAAAAAAGCGGACTGCATCTCCATCTGCGTCCCCACCCCGCTCAACAAAACCAAAGACCCGGACGTCTCCTACATCCTCTCCGCGGTCGAAGGGGTCAAAAAGTATCTGCGGCGTGGCCAGTTGGTTGTCCTGGAGTCCACCACCTATCCCGGCACCACCGTCGAGCTCATCCTGCCCATCCTCGAATCCACCGGGTTGAAAGCCGGGCGGGATTTCTACCTGGCCTTCTCCCCGGAGCGGGTGGACCCCGGCAACACGAACTACGACACCAAAAACACCCCGCGCATCGTCGGCGGCGTCACCCCCGCCTGCACAAAAGTCGCCGTTGCCTTCTATTCGCAAATCGTGGAATCCGTCGTCCCGGTCTCCTCGACGCAATCGGCGGAGATGGTCAAGCTTCTGGAAAACACCTTCCGCTCGGTCAATATCGGCCTCGTGAACGAAGTCGCCTTAATGTGCGACCGGCTCGGCATCGACGTCTGGGAAATCATCGACGCCGCCGCCACCAAGCCGTTCGGCTTCATGCCCTTCTATCCCGGCCCCGGCCTGGGCGGCCACTGCATCCCCATCGACCCGCACTACCTTTCCTGGAAGCTCAAATCCCTGAACTACTACGCCCGCTTCATCGAGCTCGCCGGCGACATCAACTCCCACATGCCGGAGTATGTTGTCGAGCGCATCACCCGCGTCTTGAACGACCACAAAAAACCGCTCAAAGGCGCCCGCATCCTCGTTCTGGGGGTGGCCTACAAAAAAGATATCCAGGACCTGCGGGAATCCCCGGCTTTGGACGTCTTAAAGCTTTTGGACAAAGCCAAAGCCGTCGTTTCCTACAACGACCCCCACGTCCCCAAAGTCGCCTTGGACGATTTGCATATGCGCTCCGTCCCGCTCACCCCCGACCGGGTGAAAAAAGCCGACTTGGTGGTAATCCTGACCAACCACTCCGCCTACGACTATCCCGCGCTCGCCGCGCAGGCCCGGTTAATCTTCGACACCCGCAACGCGATGGGCCATCTCTCCAAGAAGTTTAAGAATATTGTAAAATTGTAATGTATTTGTAGGGGCGGGCCTTGTGTCTGCCCGTCTTTCTGTCTTAAGGGGGACTATAGGGGGTTGTCGTAGGGGCTGGCCTCCGTGCCTGCCCGTTTTTGCCTTTGCATTTGTAGGGGCGAGGCATGCCTCGCCCACCCCTTCCCGCATCGGGAAGGGGCCAGGGGTTAGGTCGCCTTTCCCCCCTCTCCGCGATGGGCAATCTCTCCAAGAAGTTCAAGAATATTGTAAAATTGTAATATTTCGTAGGGGCACGCTGCTGCGTGCCCTATTTTTGTTTCTACCCGAAAACCTTCCAAAAATCCTGTTCCGCCCCATCCGGTTTACCGGCGGTATTTTCCATGTCATATTCCCACCGCGCCGGATTTTGGATGATGTATTCCCGGATTTTGTTCAACGAATCTTCATCACGGATGATGTGCTCGTAATAATTCCGTTGCCACAACCGCCCGGGAAACGGCGGCCAATTTTTGTTCTTAACATTTTTTAGATATTCGTTGGTCGTCATCGTTTTGAACCATTGCAGGATTTTTTGTAGGGGCGGACCGATGTGTCCGCCCGCTTTTAATTCCCGTCCACCCACCCCATCCGGGCAGACACGCCGGTCTGCCCCTACAAGAACAATTATGCCGTGGAAATGATTGGGCATTACGGCGAATTCATCGGTTTCGACCCCCGAAAATCTTTTGGACAAATCCGTCCAATATGCGGTTACCATCCGTCCCGCCGGATTTAATTCCATCTCCCCGTTTTTTATTTCCCCGAACAAACCCTCCCGCCCCTGCGTGCAAATCGTGACAAAATACGCCCCCGTATTCGCATAATTGTAACCCTTGAGCCGAATAGAGCGGCGGTGATGAAGGGCTGGGTTATAACTCACCTCTTATTCGGTTTGTGTTTATTGCATTTTGGAAATAAGTCGATTAAAAGTATGTCGAGCTTGTATAGTTTAGCTAAGCTAATATACTGTTGAACCATCGCAGAATCTCTTACCTTGATATAACCACTCTTTCCAGCACCCTTGTAATTGTGATTTCTCATGCAAATGTAGAGTTTTTTTACTCTTGAATCTAGCAACGCCTTAAGCACGTCTTTGAAAAACTCTGCAAAGGCGTCTGCAAGACTTATTTCAAACGCTGTCCCAGTTTCAACGTCAAGCACATCAAAACATTGCAGTTTATTTGAATCAATATGAACGCTCTCGGAATCAACATTTCCAGTTGCAAACCTTAGGGTCATTCCCTCGGCAACGGGCGCTTCTATTTTGACGTGGTCTCCGAATTTGTTTGTGAGAAACTCCTGCAGTTTTTTTGTTGTCCTAGAAGATTTTGCTTCATCGGGATCATTGGGCAAAAGATTTAGCTTTTTTAACCATTCGGTTTTGTATTCAGCATAAAAATAATTCTTGTTTTTTCTTTTCAAAACGAAGATCGTATTAAAAAATTTCAGTACTTCCTTGAGAACTTTCTCGTCGCTTTTGCCCATCAGTAGTTAATTCCCTTAAACTTTCTTTCCTTATAGATCTTTTGACACGCTTTACATTTTATTTCCACAACCGCCTCATTATCCGGAGCACATTCAAGAATTCCACGTTGAATGTATCCTTCGTATATTTTTTCAGAGATAACAAGGAATTCCCTGCTTCCACAGCTACAGCTTTTCAATTTCATAAATTAAATTCCTCCCCTCAAGTCTTGCGGATTTTATTTCAAATTTAGATCGGCTTCTTCGGCTTTTTCCAGCATTATTTGGCCCTTACTTTTTATGGATTGAGTTTCTGTTCGCTTTACCGGCATCGTAGCGTAAGTATCGCTATTAAGAACCAAAAACGCAACTTTCGCACACTTTTCCCCTCCCTTTTTCAAATTCGCAACAACTTCGGACTGCCCGCCGCTCCTCTTTGTCCCCTCCTTACGAAGGAGGGGATTAAGGGGAGGTTTCTTTTGTAGGGGCAATTCATGAATTGCCCAATTCCCCCTCTCCGCATCGGAGAGGGGGCCAGGGGGTGAAGTTGCAAATTCACAACAACTTCAGAGTGAATATTGCAGGGTGGGCCTATAGTAGAGGGACGTGGGCGGGTTTTAAGGATTTTCACTAATCCATAATCCCCAATCCCTGATCCCTGTATTTGTGAGACGCGGGATTTAGCTCTGGGGAAAGAGCCGGTGTGCACACCGGACCCTCC
>DATLYY010000047.1 GCA_035574275.1 Verrucomicrobiia bacterium | reverse complement strand
TCTATTGGGTTGGCTGCCTTCAAAGAGGCAGCTGCCCTTGTGCTACATTCCGGCTTAGTGCAACCTCCCCTTAATCCCCTCCTTCGTAAGGAGGGGAGAAGTAGGATGCACGGTTGGCCGTCCGCCCCAAGCCCGGAACGGGCGGCGGCTTTTACAGACGGGCCTTTTGGGCGCGCCTTATGGTTGGCAAGCCGATGGAATGGCTTGGCCTCAGGGGCCGGGTGATCTGCCTGACTCCCCCGCCCTGATGGGGGAGGGGCTTTTTGGCTTTTCGCTCCCTTTCGTCAAAGGGGGCTTGCGTGGTGTGTTTCTTGCCCCCGGCACTCGGCCGTGGGGGTATCATGCTACGCCTTTGCGCCCCGGGGAGGGTCCGGTGTGCACACCGGCTCTTTCCCCAGAGCTAAATCCCGCGTCTCACAAATACAGGGATCAGGGATTGGGGATTATGGATTAGTGAAAATCCTTAAAACCCGCCCACGTCCCTCTACTAAAGGCCCACCACCCATTTTTCACTCCGAAGTTGTGGTGAATTTGTCGGAAACGGAGGAGTGATTACTGCGGATTTGCTAGTGAAGGAAGAAGGCAAAATATATTGTACCCCTTTTGATAGTGAATTTTCAATTTGACCAATGCGGTTAGCGAAGCAGTTATCACCCTCCAACCTGTCTAATCCAATCGCGGATGGCGATCCCAACTCGTTCCACATCGTCGTTATCAAGTTCACCACTATGCATTATAACGTTACGTGACCGTTCAAGAGTTTTAATAATTTGCTTAACCCAATCTATTGATTGTAAATGGTTTTCAAAATATTTCCAATTTATATTTATTATTGAAGTAAGATCACCAAAATCAGTATAATTGATGAGGGCAATTCCACGCGGTGTATGCCATCTGTTTTTCTCCTCATCTTCCTTACGACTTTCCGCGTTTTTTCTTATTTTTTCTGAGACGCAAGTATCCCACCAAGATACACCCACTTCTTCCAACAATCTCTTCGAAACTAGCTCCCTTACAGTGTTTTCAAAAGCGGCTATAGCGGTGTATACAGTGGCCATCCTCCTAGCGCGAGCCACTAGGTCTTCATCCAGTGAAGCTAAAGGTAATCTGTCTATTACTTCTTTGTCTAAATTTGAACCAAGCGTCAAATGGCCTAATCTTCCACTTCTATCTAAAGCTTCTTCGGCAAGAAGGCCGCGAAATACGAAGGAGTAAAGTTCTTTTTCCATCATTTTGCTCCTATAATAAATGTTCTCTAAGGCTGCGAAATATCGCATCATAAACCGCTGGGTCACGGGATTCTGGAAGATGAATTTGAATGTTGTAATGCAATTGGGGAGAAGTTCCCTTTCCAGAAGAGTCAGGAATTTCAACTTTTGTCTTTGGTGTTTTCTTGGCATCCAGTTCTGTAGGAACTGATGGTTTAGTCGCGCTCGTAGTACTCCAATCGGCCCAATCACACAACGCTCTGAAAGTATTGGCCATCAGAGTTAAAACGAGATCCGATTTTTGACCTTGTGTTAATGTTTTTAATTTGTTCTTCACTTCATTAGCTGAAAGTTCGTGAGCTTTTTTGTTAACCTGGAATAGATCGTCATAGGCTTCCGATATTGCTTCGGCCAAAACTACCTTCGAACGGGTTTGGTCTAAAAAGTCAAAATACCGAGCTGTCGGTTTGGAAGTTTCGTCCAAGAACCCGAGTCCTTTGAGGAGCCCGATGAATAGTCTGTCGTTTGTACTTTTGAATTCCAATTGTTGTAAGAATCTATTTGAGAATACCTCCGGGGCCTTTGCCGATAAAATTGCATTGAAGAAAGCCTCCAAGTTCTTTGTTGTAACCAAATAAGAATTCATTAAAGGCATTTGACCCTCCGTTTTTATAGAACTTCGCAGTTAATCATTACTATCTCCATAAGAAACAAAAACTATAACCCTTGAGATAAAGTAATAAACGAGGCCTCGCTTGTGATACCCTCCCTTCTCATTCTGCACTCGATTACAGCTGGACTAACCTGAAAATTCAAGCAAATTTCATTTGACAAATACGACCAAACATCTGGCGGAACCTTAGGTAATTTAGCAAAAAGCTTTTTGTGTTTTTTTATAACCGACTCATAGACTGCGACTAACTGCTGACTAGGAACCAACAATTGCTCTGCAAACCAATTCCCATGCGTCTCAAACCATCCTATATCATCGTTATCCGCCATTTTATGCCATCCGACGTATTCCTGTAGGGACGTGACGGAAACATCTTTAAATGAATCCTTATGGAGAACAAAATGCCCCAATTCGTGGGCCAAAGTAAAACGATATTTTTCGTTATACTTGCTGAATTGGATTTCATCAACGTAAATTTCTTCAAAATCGCTTGTAAGAAATCCGTTAATGCTAAATTGCCGATACAGATTTGGAAGAGGAATGATATTCATTTCCAAATCAAATTCAATGATTTGTTCTATTGGAACGGGGATGCTAAGGGACGGATGGTAGAGTGATAAAAATTCTTGAGTTTTCCTACCAATGTCTTGGTACGTCAGATAAGGCACATCGAGTTTCATGCCATCTCCTTTCGAAGGGTATCAATTAACTCTCTAAGCTGCAGTTCGTCCAATTGCGAATCTCTGATTGTCCTAAATAAGAGAGGAAGTTTCCTTACAATTTCCTCTTCGCTAAGAAGATCAGATGGCACTCTTCCGGAATAAACCGCTGCATAATCCTGAAAAGTCAACCACTCTTTTGTTCCCTTCTTTAGACCTAAGGCCTTCGCATATTTTTCTCTTAATTCCTTTCCTTGAGGGGGAGGCATTAAACCTCGCTCAATTTTGCTGATATTGCCGGCATCGTAGTCATTTTTTCTACAAAATTCTCTTAGCGTTAACCCGAGTTTTATCCTTTTCTTTTTTACATATTCCCCAAAACCTCTTTGTTTCATGGCCCGGCTCCTCCTTTCGTGTTGTAATTATAATACAACACAATCAAAATTGTCAACCCCTAAAATTAAAAAGAACAAAAAATGGGCATGCACAGAGGCCCGCCCCTACGAAAAACACCCCCTCCGGCCTTTGGCCTCGTCCCCTTGCGAAGGGGGACAACAAGACGGGCGCATGGCAATGCGCCCCTACAAAGACAAAAACGGGCAGGCACAAGACCTGCCCCTACGATTTGTGGCCCAACCCCTTTCCGTTTCGAGAAAGGGACGGGCTTGGGCTGTATTTTTTATTGCAACTTCGCGGGAACAGGAAAACCGCCCCTATGAAAACCACCCCCTCCGGCCGTGCGGCCTCGTCCCCCTTAAGTACAGGGGGACAGAAAGTGAGAGAAGGGAGTGGCTTGGGCTGTATTTTTTATTGCGAATTTGCAGAGACAGGAAAACCCCTGGCGCGGAGGCCAGATTCTTCGCTATGCTCAGAATGACAAGGGGGAGGGCGAACGCCGTTCGCCCCTACGAATACAAATACAAATGCGGGCGGACACAAGGCCCGCCCCTACAAAGACAGGGAATAGGGATTGGGCAAGCACCGACACGGGGGCAACGTCGGAAAAAGGGGACGGGGTGGGGTAAAGTACAGTGATTAGAGATTAGGGATTGGTGATTAGGCCGCCCACCGCCCGGGCGAGGTGACCTCGCCCCTACAAATACGATAAACAGTGGGGCAAAATCGCAATAAAAACGGAGTGAAAGACGGAGGGGGGCTATTTATAGAGGGGGAGATTGTGTTAAATTTGGCCGAAACTATAAATAGGAGGAAGCCGCAATGCCAAAAACCGCACTGGTGCTTTCCGGAGGGGGGGCCAAGGGGGCGTTTCAATTCGCCGCCGAAAAATACGCCCGGGAGGTGAAAGGGTACAAATGGGATTTGATTGCCGGGGTGTCCGTCGGCGCCTTAAACGGGGTGATGCTGGCGATGGAGAAATACGGGCGGCTGGAAGAAATCTGGAAAAACATTTCCAACGAGCAGGTTTATACCGGCAGGATGAATTTTTGGGCTATCGTGAAACTGCTTTTCGGCTCGGACTCGGTGTATGGCAACAAGCCCTTGAAGGAGCTGATTGACCGGGAGGTGCAGCCGGATTTAATCAAGACCGAACTGCGCTTGGGGGCGGTTTCGCTCTGGACGGGGGAGTACAAGCTGTTTACTTCAAAGGACCCGGTATTCGGGCCGAAGCTTTCCGAAATCGTTTTGGCCTCCACGATAATGCCGATTATCTGGGAGCCCTTGGCGCTGACGGACAAATATCGGGAGATGGTGGACGGGGGGCTACGGAACATCAGTCCGCTCGGGGACGTTTTGGACGCCGAACCGGAGGAGGTGGTGGTCATCAACTGCAACCCGGGAACGCCTGCCGTGCAGGAAAAGCCGTTCAAGAATATTCTGGAAATCGGCAGGCGGTCGTTGGATATTGCCCTGAACGAGATTTTTGTGACCGACATCCGGGAGTTTTTGCGGGTGAATAAAAACGTCAAGGAGGCGGCGGCGCACAATTGTGTTTTGCACAACGAGCAGGGAAAACCGTTCAAATATTACGAGTGCAAAATCATCCAGCCGGAAGTTCCGCTCGGCGATACGTTGGATTTTTCGGCCGATTCCATCCGCCGCTCGATGGATGCGGGGTGGGGGCAGGCGCAGAAGGTCTTGGGGTAGGATTACACCTCACCCCCGTAGCCCCCTCTCCGTGTCGGAGAGGGGGAGTAGGGAAAGTCGGGATTCAAAAGCAACCTCTCCCTAACCCTCTCCTACGAGGAGAGGGGACAAGAACTGAAACCCAATACAAAGCCCAGGGTTGCAAGTCGCCGGCGTGTAAAATCTTGACTTTGCGACCGCCCGGCCTATAATTCGATTGTGTTTGCGGAGGAATATCAAAAGTACGTCAATGAATTGGGATTGGTTCTACGCGCCCGCGATTTATCCCTTCTCAAGGAATTTTACGGCCAATGGAAAGAGAAAATGGAGCTGCCGCCAATGCCAACCGATTCCACTTTGGAAGCGCAGATGCACCAGCTGATTTGCGAGTTTCCCTCCCTCTCCGACCTACACGCCGAAAGCCAAGCGTGGCTCTTGGCGCACGGATATTTACCCCAGGCGGAAAAATCGGAAAAAAAGCAAAATTAATGGGGAAAGCCTGTGCCATTTTTGACGTGGACCGGACGATTTTGGCCAAGACCTCCACGGAGCGGCTTTTTTTCCGCTACCTTTTCACCCGCGGGGAGCTGCATGTGTCCGGGTTTTTCTTTTTTCTCTATCAGTTTCTTTCGCACCTGCGGCGGCCGGAGTGGCGGGTTATCAAGTCCAACAAGGGGTATCTAAAGGGGTTGAACGTGAAACATCTGGAAGCGGGGGTGCCGGTGTTTTTCGACCGAATCATCCGTCCCCGGCTCGTGCCGGAGACCGTGGCGCGGGTGAAAAAGCATCTGCAGAACGGGGAGGAGGTTTTTTTGCTCTCCGGGATGCCGGAGTTTTTGCTGGCGCATTATGCGAAAGAATTGGGCGTCACCCACTTTTGGGGGACCAAGGTGGCGGCGAAGGATGGGGTTTTTACCGGGCACTTTGAAGGGCAGTTTCCCTTTGGGGATGCCAAGGCGGAAATACTAAAAAAAATTGCCGCCGAGCAAAAGTGGGATTTGGCCCGTTCGTTTGCCTATGCGGATCATCATACGGACGTGCATTTTTTGGAGCTGGTCGGGCATCCGGTGGCGGCCAATCCGGATGAAGAGTTGAGAAAAATCGCCCGTGAGCGGGGCTGGGAGATTATAAACTGATGCGGGGCGAGGCATGCCTCGCCCTTACAAGGAGCGCGTATGAAGTCGCACACCGAATATCTCTGGTTCAACACGCCGAAGAAACGGGAGTTCATCAACATCACCGACAAGGTGGAAGGGGCGGTGGCCAAGTCCAAAGTGCAGGAGGGGTTCGTGCTCGTTTCCGCGATGCACATCACCGCCTCGGTGTACGTCAACGATGCCGAGGAAGGGCTGATTGCGGACATCGAGGAATGGCTGGAAAAGCTGTGCCCATCGGGTGTGAATTACCGCCATCACAAGACCGGCGAGACGAACGGGGATGCGCATTTGAAAAATCTTTTGATGCACCACGAGGTCATCCTTCCGATAACCAAGGGGCATCTGGATTTGGGGCCGTGGCAGCAGGTGTATTACGCCGAGTTTGACGGCAAACGGCGGAAGCGGGCGATCATCAAAATCATCGGGGAATAAGACGCGGCGCACCCCCAAATGTCCGATATGAAGTTCGATCCGGAAAAGCAACACCGCAAATCGATTCGGCTTCCGGAATACGATTATTCCGGGGAAGGGGCGTATTTTGTCACGATTTGCACGCAGAATCGTGAGTGTTTGTTTGGTAATATTCGGAACGGGAAGATGGAATTATCGGCGATTGGCCGAGTGGTGCGGGATTGCTGGAAGGAGATTCCCAAACACTTCGACCATGCGCGGGTGAAGGATTTTGTGGTCATGCCCAACCATCTGCATGGAATTGTCGTTTTGGAAAAACGGGTTGAATATATTCAACCCCTACAAAAACAAATGGGTAATCAAATTGTAGGGGTTCAATATATTGAACCCGCCTTCCAAAAAGGCACCGCCCGGTACCAATATCAGAAGGTGGCACCAAATTCGGTCGGATCAATCGTTCGTTCCTACAAAGCCGCGGTCAGCCGGATTTGCCGGGAAAATTTGTTGCATAGCCCTATTTGGCAGCGAAATTATTACGAGCACATTGTCCGCAGCGGGCAGGAACTTTACAAAATCCGGGAATACATCCGGGCCAATCCCTTAATGTGGAAAACGGATCCCGAAAATCAAACCTTGCAGACCCGCCTGTAAGCCATTGTCCAGCAACGGATTTTCCAGCCCGGTTTAAGGGCTAAAAAAACTTGCGTTTTTCCGGGAACAATAGTTATCTTACCGGAGTATTACTAATCAAGGAAGGTAGGTTATGCAGACAAGGCAGGTTCCGCTAATACCGTTTGACGCCACCGAGAAGGCGAAGGATTACGCCCTCTTGCAGGCGATACAGGGGGGGAGCCAGGAAGCATTCAACAGGCTGGTGGACCGGTATAAAAACCGGCTGTTTAATCTGGTCGTGCGGATGATCCCGACCCGCGAAGAGGCGGAGGATATCGTCCAGGAGACCTTTTTGCGCGTTTTTCAACATAAAAACAACTTCGACCCGAAATACTGTTTTTCCACCTGGATCTACACCATCGCGCTCAATCTGGCCAAGAACAACCTGCGCCGGAAGAAGAAGGTCAAATTTTTGGAACTGTTTGACCTGGAGGAAACCAGCGAGGAGCCGGCCGTGGAGCCGGGGCGGGTGGCCTTGGGCCCCTGGATTGAAAAGGAGATTGAAAAACTTCCCGAAAAGTACAAAGTCGCCTTTTTGCTTCGGGAAATGGACGAGCTTCCGTATGAGGAAATCGCCGAAATCACCGGCGTGCCGACCGGCACGGTGAAATCCCGCGTCAACCGCGCCCGGATGATTTTAGCGGAAAGCCTGCGTCCCAAGAAAGAGAAACTCTATGCTCTGTCAAAGCGTTCGCCAAATTTTGGCCAGGTCTTCTGACCAGCCGACGCTCGTAAACCATCCAGACGTCCGGGCGCATCTGCAAATCTGCGCGGAATGCCGGCGGGAGGAGTTTTATTTCAAGCAGCTCGCCAACATCCCTGAACTTATGTTTCCGTACGAGGTTTCGCCCAACTTCAACTACAAACTTGGCGTGAAGCTGGCCAACCGGCCGGCCTTGGAACCGCTTTCGGCCCGGCCGGGAATCCGCCGCCGGGTGGGCTGGTACGTCTCGATGGGGTTGACCGGCGTATTCGCCGCCTTGGCGATGTTTGCGGTCTCCTCCTTCAATCATTCCGCCAACCAGCCGGTGCCGGTCGCTTCCACCGGCACGGATGGCGCCTTTACCGTGCAGGAGCCGATGTACCAACTGCCCATACCGATCTTCGGTGAAATTGCCCAGGCCTCCGAGCGGGCGAACTTCCAATTCAAGCCGGAGTCGCCGATTGCCGCCCAGTATGCCGCCGCCTCCTCCGAGCCGGTGCGCCCGGGGGTGGACGGCGAGGCGGTTTTAAGCTGGGAAGAATCCTGGGTTTGGGTTGGTGATGCGGAAAACGGCTACTTTGTCCCGGTGCGCCGCTACAACCAGGCCACCTCCTCCTCCGAGCCGGTTCTGCTTCTGCCGGCGGCTTCCGCCGCGCAAAACGTCAATATCGTTTACTGATTTTTCCCCTCAAATTGTGCCAAGGAGGCCGCCCGGCCTCCTTTTTTCATATTGGAACTCGGGCGCTTCCATCGGGTATAAATTTGCAGAATGTTGAAGCTTGCCCATGTATATTCCGGAGGAGGAGAGAAGAACCGATGGAGCGCTTGGTGGCCGTGGCCACAGGTAAAGGAGGCCGTATGGGGCGTTTGGCTTTTGGTTTTTTGTTTTTGCTTTTTCCGCTTTCCTTATTCGCCCAGTCCGGCACGCTCGAAGAGCGGCTTTCCGGGCTGGTCGAGAAAGTCAAGCCGTCCGTAGTAAAAGTCAAAAGCGAGGCGGGCTTAAAGGATAACGGCAAAACCGCCACGCGGCATTCCACGCTTGCTCTGGGAATCGCGATCGATCCGGAGCACGTGGTCACGACGGCGGACATCGAGCAGTTGAAGTATTTCTCCATCATTTCCACCCCCGAATCGGTTCTGCTTTCCGAGCCCTCCGAAAGCGGTCTGCGCTTTACGGTCCAAACCTCCGACGGCCGGCAGCTGGAGGGGAAACTGGTCGCCGCGGACAAAACGGACAACATCGCCGTTTTGAAGGTGGAGGAGGGGGGGCTTACCGCCGCCCCGTTCGGCAACGCCGCCGAACTGAAAACCGGTTCTTTGGTCATCGTTCCGGCCTCCTGCATCTCCAAAAGTTCCTCGGCCTCCTTCGGCCCGGTGGCGGAGCTGCGCCGGGACGGGCGGCTGCTTTTGGACGTTTCCGTTCTACCCGGCACCGTGGGTTCGCCGGTTTTGAACCAGGCCGGGGAGGTGGTCGGGATGGTTACCGGCCAGACCGGGCAGCCTTTGGCTTTGCGCACCTTCCGGTTCGGAAAGGATGACGAAGCGCAGATTATCGGGGGGATGCCGCAAACGGTGGAGTTTCCGGTTTCCGGGCAGGCGGTGGCGCTGACTGCCGCCCAGCTGCAAAAAACCGCTTCCCAGCTGATTCAATATCAAAAAGTGGCCCGGTCGTTCATGGGGGTTTATCCGCAGGATTTGGACGAGGAGTTGAAGGCCTACCACAAAGTCGATCACGGCGTTTTGATAACCGACGTTTCGGACGGGGGGCCGGCTGAAATCGCGGGGCTGAAGCAGGGGGACGTGATACTTTCCATCGACGGCCGGAAGATGGAGACGGAAAAACAGTTCCGGGAATTTTTGAGCGAGAAGAAGCCGGGGGAGATCATCAAAGTGGAGGTTTCGCGCAAAAACCGGACGAGAAATTTTAACGTAACGTTGGGGGACCGCTCCGATTTCGAACCGGCGGCCCCCGCGCCGCCCCCCGTGCGGAGCTTTCGCACACCGGACGCGCCCAAGCCCCTCACCCCGGCCTATCCGGCGGGGGGGTTTTTGGGAATTTCCGTGGGGGATTTGAGCGCTGAACAAAAGGAGCGCTATGATCTGGAAGGGGGGGCTTCCGTGGAAGAGGTGACGAAAGGGACGCCGGCCGATGAGGCGGGAATCAAAGAAGGGGACATCGTCACCGCCTTTGACGGCAAGCCGGTTTCCGACGGGGATGATTTGTACCAGAAAATCCGCCGAAGCGAGCCGGGGAAGGAAGTTCCGATCGAGATTCTGCGCCGGGGGGAACGGCGAACCTTGAACGTCAAGCTGGCCGAACGCCCGGAGGGGCCGTCCGGAATTTGGGGCGGCGCTCCGGACCGGGAGCGGATGCGGATTTTCCGCTTCGACGCCAAAGGCGGCTTTTTGGGGGTTTCCACGGAGCGGCTTTCGCGCCGGGCCAAGGACAGTTTGAAGCTGGAGGGCGGGGCAAGGGTGGCGGCGGTTTCCCCCGATTCTCCGGCGGAGAAGGCCGGACTGAAGGAGGGGGACGTCATCACCGCCGTGGACGGACGGGAGGTTTCCGACCCGGAGGATTTGAGCGAAATCATCGGGGAGAAAGAGTCGGGCTCGGAAGTGAAAATCGAATACTGGCGGAAGGGAAGCAAAAGGACCGCCCAGGCTGAACTGGTGGGCCGGGGGGGAATGGAGCGGTTTTTCGGAAATTCCCCGCGGATGGATTGGCGCGCGATGCCCGGCTTTGACTCCCGCGACCGGCAGATAGAAGAGCTGGAAAAACAGATCGAAGAACTGCGCAAGTCACTGGACTCCTTGCGCCAAAACAAGGAGTAGCTTATTTAGGGGTGGTGCGGCTGAAATCTTTTATAAAGGCAGGCGTAGCGCTTGCCTTTTTTATTGCCTCAAAGGCCCACGCCCAATCCTTCATCCCCCCGGAGCCGAAACTGCCGACGGAGGACCGGATCCGGCTGGCGGAGGCGTTTCGCATCGGGTGGATGTGCAAGAATAAAATCTGGGAGGGTTGGCAGAAGGCGCCGTTCGCCGTTCTTTTGGTCACCCCCACGGGGGAGTTTCTCTTGCGCCATCCGAAACCCTCCCTCGAGTTCGAGCCGTATTTCTACGACTCCATTTTGAAAACCCAGGTTCTTTTCCGCAAGCCGAAATTTCCGCCCAATTTATTGGCCACCTTTCCCGCCGTGGGGGGCCTTCCGACCATCGTGGTGGGCCAGCCGGAGGCGGTTTCCAAATCCTCGGCGGAGTGGGTGCTTTCGGTCTTGCATGAGCATTTTCACCAGTTGCAGATGTCGACGCCGGGCTACTTTGCGGCCGTCGAGTCGCTCGGGCTTTCCGGGAAGGACAAAAGCGGACGGTGGATGATTGATTATCCTTTTCCGTACGATTCGGCGATCATCAACCGGGCGTTTGCCGAACTGGGGCGGCTTTTGATCGGCGCTTTGCGGGCTTTCGATGTGGAGAAAACCGTAAAAGTCTTGGAATACCTCGAAACCCGCAAGCGGTTTCAGGAACTTTTGTCGCCGGAGGATTACAAATATTTTTCCTTCCAGCTCTGGCAGGAGGGGGTGGCGCGCTACACGGAAATAAAAATGGCGGATTTGATCGCCCGCTCGTACAAACCAACGCCCCGTTTTCGGGCGCTTCTGGATTTCACCTCGTTTGGGGCGGCGGCGGATTCGCTGCGAAACGACCTTCTTTCCGGGCTTTTGGACCTTTCGCTTTCCAGGCAGCGGCGGGTCGCCTTCTACTACCTCGGGGCGGGGGAGGGGCTGCTTTTGGACCGGGTGAACGCCACCTGGCAAAAGCAGTATTTCAAAAACAAGTTTTTCCTCGAGAAATATTTCTGATTTGCGCGCCCCGCCACCCCCTCCGGACGCCGATTTTTGCCTAACAAAACCCGAAAACCTATATTGATTTTGGTGAAGGAGAAAACGTGCGCCTGGCTTGCCGCCTATGCTTCGGCCTTTGCCCGCCACGACTGGGAGGGGTTGAGAAAGCTGGCGCGCAAGTCCCAGAGCGCCGGAATTTCCCAAAAACAGCTCTATGAATTGACCCTGCAGGGGTATTTGTTTCTGGGGTTTCCCTCGGCCATCGAGGCGTTCGGTGCCCTGGAGGGGATTTTTCGTCAGGGGAAAAATAAGGGCGAACAATCGATAGTTTCGCGAGTAAAGAAAGGTAGGAACATTTGTCGAAGTATATACAGGGAGAAGTATCCCGCGCTTATGCAGAATCTTAAGCAAAAAAGTCCCGAGCTGGCGAACTGGATCATCGAGGAAGGGTACGGCAAGGTGCTTTCGCGGCCGGGGGCAAAGCTTTTTCTGCGGGAGCTTTTCAGCGTCGGGCTGCTTTCCGCCACCGGATTTCCGAAACAGCTTTTCGCCCATTTGCGGGCCCTGGTCGAAATGGGGGAAAGCCCGAAGCGGCTGGCCGGTTTCGTCCGCCGGGCCGCAAAGGATTCCTCCCCGGCGGCCAGGGGAAGGATTGAAAAAGGGCTGAAGCATTTTCTGGTTCACCAAAACTCGGTCTGGGAGGCCTCCGTCTCCTCCCTGTAAACGATGCGCAAACGGTATAAAATCCCCCTCGCCACGCTTCTGGTTTTTTTCGGCATTCTCGTCACGGGAGTTTTTATATTCACCCAGACGCCGCTTTTGAAGCTGGAGGTGAACCGTTCTCTGCGGAGCTACCTGAAAGACCGGTACAAATTGGAGGTGAAAATCGGCGGGCTTTCGGGGAACGGTTTTTCGGAACTTCTTTTGACCGACGTCACCATCGACTACGAACACCCGGGGCGGCCCTACCGGCTTTTGAAAATCGACACCCTTTTTGCCCGCTACCAGGCGGCCGATTTTTTCCGCCGCCGCTGGGAAATCGATTCCCTTTCCCTCCACGGCGTGGAGGGGGTCATCCTCACCGATTCCGCCGGGCGTTTGCTCCTCCCCTCGCTGGCGGGAAAGGAGGGGAGGAGGAAAGTGGCCTTTGATGTAAAAGCGTTCGACATCCACCGGCTCGGCTTCAAGCTTTTTCTCCCCAACCGCTCCTGGGAGGCGGCCTCCGGCTCCGCTTCCGGAAAAGTGAAATCGGACGGGGAGCGGTTCGACTTCGAGCTGGCCCGGTTGGCCTTACAACTGCCGCAGGAGAGCTTGGCGGTGCGCCGGATGCGTGTTTCGGGCAATCAGTTGAACAACCGGTTCGAATTCGATTCGTTTTTCGTCGCCACCGACTCCTCCGAAATGGCGGGGAGAGGATGGCTCAAAATCCTGCCGGAGCCGGAGTTCGAGGCGGATTTCAAAAGCGGCTCGTTTTCCTTTGCGGAGCTGCGGCGGCTGGCGGGCGTTGCCCTTTCCGGCGATCTGGCGGTGTCCGGCCGGGTGCGGGGGAATTTCAAGCAGCTTTCGGGGAATCTGCGGGCGGACGGGGTTTTTCTGGGACGAAGCATAAACGAACTTATGCTTGGCTACCGCTACCGGAAAAACCATATCGACTTTTTGGGGGTTGCCGGAAAGATTGCGGGGGCCCGCTGGGAGGGGGAGGGGATTTTGGATTTTTCCGCCCGGCCGCCGGTGTGGGAGTACTCCGGAACGGTTGCGCATTTCGACTTGAACCAGATGGTGCCGCAGAGTTTGGTCTCCGATCTATCCGGGGAGCTGGAAGCCAAGGGAAGGGGGCTGGCGAACCGGGACTTGGCCATTGATTTAAACTTAAAGCTGGGGGCCGGGTCGTTCAACAAATTTCCGGTTTCGTCGTCGGCTGGCGGGGTTTCGGTGAACACAAAGGAGGCGGTTTTTGCACCGGACTTCCACGTCACGTACTTGCATTCGGACTACCGGATTTCGGGACGGGTGGGGTATTCCGATTCGGCTTCCGTTTCCGGGCGGGCGAAATTTTCCGACCTGAAGGATTTCTGGGGGAAACTGTTCGTCAAAAAAATCGCCGGGCGGGGGGAAGCGGATTTTGCTTTTTCCGGGCGGACGAAGGATTTCGACGTGCGGGGAAAATTTCTTTCCGATTCCCTGTACCTATACGACATCTATTCCAAGAACTTTTCGGCCGGTTTCGAACTGAAACGATTTCTTACCCGGCGCCAAGGGGAAGCGGCGGTGCGCTTCGGCAAAACGCAAGTGTACGCCGTGCCGGCCGACTCGGCCCGCATCGATTTTTCGCTGGACTCCAACCTGGTTGACTGGAAGGATGCCGTTGCTTCCGGGCCCGATTGGCGGTTAGTTGCATCCGGCCATCTGGACTTGGCCGATTCGCTGCATCAAAAACTGACTTTGCCGGAGGGGCGGCTGGTCTGGAACAAAACGCCGTTTGTTTTGAGCGCCCCGGCCGAACTTTCCATCGATACCGGCGGGGTGGCCATCCAAAAAGCGGATTTCCGGGCGGCGGACGGGGTCGGCTCCGTCACCGGCTTTGTGGGGTACAACGAAAGACTCGATTTGAGTTTCTCCGCCGAAAAAATCTCCGTACCCTCCCTCTTCACCTTTTTGAAACGCCGGGATGAGGCCTTGGGAGGGAGGGCGAGCTTTTCCGGGCGGCTTTCCGGCCCGTTTGAAAATCCCCGGATGGAACTGACGGGGAAGGTCGATTCGCTCAAGAAAAAAAGGCTTTTGCTGGGGGACCTCTCCGGGAAGATTCGCTATGCCGACCGGAAGTTCGAGTTCGAAAATGCCGCCTTTGAAAGCCCGTACGGGAGCTACCGGCTTTCCGGTTTTTTCCCCTTCGATATGGCTTTGGCGCGGCGGGAGCGGCGGGTAATGGATGAGCCGATGAGCCTTTCGGCAACGGCTTCCGGGAAGCGGTTCGACTTGTTGAATTTGATTCTGCCCAACGTGGAGAATCTTTCGGGGGAATTCAAGTTTTCCCTCGCGGCCTCCGGCACGCCGGAGCGACCGGAGTTCACCGGGGAAGTATCGCTTGCGAACGGGCGACTGAAGCTAATGGAACTGGAAAACCCGATTGAGAATCTGAACACCGAACTGGTTTTGAAAAACACCCGGCTTTTCGTGCGCAATTTTTCCGGAACCTCCCGCTGGAAGGGAAAAACAGGGCGGGTTTCGGCAGAAGGGGCTCTGGAGTTCACCTCGCGTGAGGAGTTCGGCTACGATTTGCGCATCAAAGGGGATAAATTCCCCTTCTCGTATGAATTCGACGCCATGGAGGGGATTGCCAATTTCGACCTGACCGTTTCCGGCCAGACTCCGCCGGAGGTGGCCGGGAAAATCGAGCTTTTGTCCTTGGTGTATTCCGGCGATTTTGCCGAGGAGACCCGCACTACGCCGGCCTTCACCTCCTCCGAACTCTCCTCCCAGTGGGATTTCAATTTGAGACTGACGGCGCTCAACAACTGGTGGGTGAAGACCTCCGATGTGGATGCCGAACTGAAAGGGGATTTGTACGTTTTGCGCCGGGACGGCGTGTATAATTTTCTCGGAAATCTGGAAACCATCCGCGGCAAGTACTCCCTTTTGGGGAACTCCTTCAAAATCGAGCGGGGGGCCATCGTGTACGACGATATTGCCGAAGCGAACCCGAAGCTGGATATTGCCGCCGTGGCCAAGGTGCGCCAACCCCGGCGAAACGAGGCGGAACGGGTGCCGGACACGGAGCTTAGGATTCTGATTGCCGGGACCTTGAAACAGCCGGAGGTGAAGCCGGACCCCTCTTCCCAATACACGGAACAGGACATCGTTTTTCTTTTGGCATCCGGCTCCGCCAACCCGGATTCCCTTTTTGCCGGAACGGGAGGCGGGTTTTCCCGGCGCATCTCGGTCGGCGGACTGTCGCTGGCCACCCAATCGCTGCAGCGGGCGGCGGCGCGGCAATTGGGGGTGGAGACCATCGAATTCGCCCCGGAGGGGAACGGCAGTCTTTTGGAGAGCCGGCTGACGGTCGGCAAATACGCCCTGCCCGGGCTTTACATCTACGGCAGTTCCCCCCTTTCCACTTTTCGCGGGCAGGAGCTGGGGTTCGAGTATTCCCTCGGGCGGCGGCTTTATCTGGAGGGAATCAAGGACCGCAACAATCTCTACCGGTTCAACCTCAACTTGAGGTGGGAATACTGAAAAAAGGGGGGATTTTTTTGGGGGGGCTTTTGGTGTTTTTTCTGGCCTCTTTTTTTTCAGTCGCCACCGCACAGGAGGCGCCGGATTCATCCGAAATCGAGCCGGATACGGCGGGAATCGAAGTTTTTGCGGGGCCGGCGGACCCGTCCACCGCGGAAGAGGAATACTGGGAGGAGAGCTGGCACACCCTGCCGGATAAGCCGCGGCCGATCGTTTCCAAAATCATTTTTTCCGGCAACCGGGCCTTTGGCGCCGACCGGCTGAAAACGAAAATCGCCACGCGGGGGGATTCCTTCTGGGGGAAAACCGGGCTATCCTTCGGCCAGCACCGGCGGGCGGCCAAGGACTGGAAGTACAAGGATATCGCGCTTTTGGCCGCCTTTTACAGAAGCCGCGGTTTTTTGGATGTCCATGCCGCCGAATCGTTTTTCCACGACACGGTCAAAAACGAACTCTGGGTGAAAATTGAAATCGCCGAGGGGAATCAAAGTATTTTCGGGCCGGTTTCCATCGCCGGCGACGCCGGCGAACTTTCCGAAAAGCTCTCGGAGGCCGCTTCCGAACTGAAGCCGGACTCGGCTTTCAACGTTTATCTCGTCGACCGGGCGGTTTTCCGGATGAAGGAACTGCTCTCCAACCGGGGATACCCGTATGCCCGGATCAATCTGGACACCGTGCGGGCGGGACAAAAGCTGCCGGTCGTCTTCCGCATTGAAAGGGACGGGCTGGTGCATTTCGGCCGGGTGGAAATTGCCGGGCTTTCCATCACCCATCCGGGGGTGGTGCGCCGGGAGCTGGCGTTCAAGCCGGGGGAGGTGTACAGCCGGGAGAAAATCATCAAGAGCCAGCAGCAAATCTACGCCACCGGGCTTTTCAACTTCGTCTCTTTGGCCCTGGCACCCAAGACCGATTCGCTCGGCCGGAAGGACACGCTGGATTTGCAGCCGGATTTTCTTCTGCGGGCGGTGGAGCGGAAACCGGCGGCCTTAAATCTGCATTTCGGCGCCGGGCAGTATGCGCGCCGCGAGGAACGGCAGGCTTTGTCGTTGGATCTGGCTTTGGGGTGGGAGAACCGGAACGTGGGGGGGCGGGCGCGGCGGTTCGCCCTGCAGGCCAAGACCTCCTTTCTGGTCATCACCGACTACCAGCTTTTGTCCAACAAATTCACGGCGGAGTACACGGAGCCTTGGCTTTTGGGGATCCGAAACTACGCCAATTTGTCCGCCTCCTTTGAGCCGGCGGTGGAGGACCCGGTCTTGGGGGTGCGGATTCAGACCGGAAGTTTCGGGCTGACTTTTTTAAGACCCATAACATTGACCAGCCGGCTGACGCTGGGCGCATCCTTGGAGGAAATCAACATCTTCGATGTTTCACCGGCGCAGGAGGAGTTTTTCAAGGCGGAAAAGGGGGTCAGCGTGCGGCGCAAGCTTTCGGCCGGTTTTGAAAAAGACACCCGCGGCAGCATTTTGATTCCGACCGGCGGCTCCTATACCCGTTTGGAGGGGGAGTTTTTGGGCGGGCCTTTGGGAGGGGATGCGCACTTTCTCAAGATGAATCTCTACTGGAACCGCTATCAATCGCTGGCGGGGAACAACGTTTTGGCCACCCGCTTTCGCTGGGGGCAGGCGATTCTGGTCGGCAAGGAAGGGAATCTTCCCTCCACCGACCGTTTCTTTCTCGGAGGGGCCAACACCCTGCGGGGGTATTCCGAAAACTCCATAGGGCCGGTTTTTGTCGACAGCACGGGAAAGGGGATTCCCATCGGGGCCAAAACGCTGCTTTTGGCCTCGGTGGAAATCCGGCGGCCGCTTTTCTGGCGGTTCTGGGGGAATTTGTTCTCCGACTTCGGCAACATCTTCCAGGCGAACCGGGATATCGTGCCGGACAACATCCTGGTCACGGTCGGCGCCGGACTGCAATTCATCACCTTGATCGGCCCGCTCCGCGTGGAGTACGGCAAGCGGGTCATCCACGGCAATCTCCCGGCCGGGGAGCGGGTGCATTTTTCGATTTTGTTTGCGTATTGAGTTCCGGCCTTTTCGACCTTGCCGCCGGCCGGCCGTTGACTTTGCCGCTTTTGCATAATACTGTTTAGTACATGGAAAGAAAGCCGCTCATCGGGATTACCTGCAATTTCAAGGATTTCGACCCCAAACGGGAAAAACCGACCCCTTTGCCGTTTGACATGCTCAAACAGTCCTACGCGCAGGCGGTCTGGAAAGCGGGAGGGCTGCCGGTGATTCTGCCTAACTTGGCGGAGGAGTCGTTCGCATGCGAAATCGCCGAACGGGTGGACGGGGTGGTTTTTTCCGGGGGGGAGGATGTGGAGCCGAAACGGTTCGGCGAGGAAACCGTTCCGGACAAGGATGTATCCATTTCGCTCGGGCGGGACCGGTTTGAGTTCAATTTTTTTGAAAAGGTGTACAAACGGGGCATACCGATTCTGGGAATCTGCCGGGGGCACCAGTTCATCAACGTGGCGCTGGGAGGAACGCTTTACCAGGATTTGAGCTTGTTCCCGAAAATGACGTTTGAGCATGAAGCGGACTGGAAATACGGCAGGTCGCACCCGGTGGAGCTGGAGAAGGATTCGCTTCTGGCCTCGATTCTGAAGCAGAGAAAAGTTGACTGCAACACCAACCATCACCAGGTTTTGAAAAAAGTAGCCGCCGGGCTGAAAGTGGTCGGCATCTGCCCCGCGGACGGCATCGTCGAGGCCTGCGAAGCGGAGGACGGGCGGCCCTTGGTCTCCGTGCAGTGGCACCCGGAGATGATGCTGGAAAAGCCGGCCGGGGGGGCGCTTTTTGCCTGGATGGTCAACGAAGCAAAAAAAGTTGGCGCGTAAGGACCTATCCAAAGTCCGGCTCTGTTTTGTCACCGACCGGCAGTTTCTGGGGGAACGGTCGCTGGTCAATGTTGTTGCCCAAGCCATACGGGGAGGCGTGGACATGGTTCAACTGCGGGAAAAGAATCTGGAAACCCGGGTTTGGCTCGATTTGGCTTTGGAGGTTTCGAAACTTTGCCGCAAACAAAACATTTTCTTCATCGTCAATGACCGCGCCGACATCGCCGCCGCTTCGGGGGCGGACGGGGTGCATTTGGGGCAGGAGGATTTTCCGGTTGCGGCGGCGCGAAAGATTCTGGGCAAAGGAAAAATTATTGGCAAGAGCACGCATTCGGTCGAACAGGCAAGGACGGCCATAAAGGAAAGAGTCGATTACCTTGCCGTCGGCCCGGTTTTCTGGACGCAGACCAAAAAAATAGACCGGCCGGTGGGGACGGAGCTTGTCGCGGAGGTTCGCAAGTTCACCCAAAAGCCGATTTTGGCCATCGGCGGAATCAAACCGGAGAACGCCGCTTCCGTTCTCGCCGCCGGGGCTACCGGAGTCGCTGTTGTTTCGGCCCTGATGGCAGTACCGGATGCGGGAGCGGCGGCGCGGGCTTTCCGAAAAGCGCTTGACTAAAGGGGGCTTTTTGGCTACCCTTTCAGTTTGCAGTCGCTAAGAATAATGAGACCGGCCCATCCCTTGAAAAACAGCAACCGGATTGTTGTTTTTCCCGTCTTAATTTTGATTTTGACTGGAGTTTCCGTTCATGCGCAACGGGACACACTGCGGTTGTCCTTGCCCTCGGCAGACCGGACCCCTTTGGAGGCGGCGGTGGATTCCAACGAGTACGTCGTCGGGCCCGGCGACGAGCTGACCATCGGGCTTTGGGGGACGGTCAACCAGCTTTTTGCCGTGCCGGTCACCCCCGAAGGGACGGCCTTGATTCCTTCCGTGGGCGAAGCGCACGTGGGGGGGCTGACGCTATCCGAAGCGAAAAAGGAGATTCGCTCCGTTTTATCCCGCCGCTATTCGGCGGCCGGGGCCTCCGTAACGCTGACCAAAATCCGCGAAGTGAAGATCAGGATTTCGGGCGCTGTCGGCCGCCCCGGCATTTATACCGTGCCGGCCTACAGCCGGGTTTCGGAAGCGCTGGGGAGGGCGGGGGGGCTTACCGATTCCGCCTCGCGGCGCAACATCGAGCTTGTCCGGGGGAATGGGGAGAAGAAGCTCGTGGATTTGGTGCGTTTTGAACGAGGGGGGGAGGGAGGCGCCAACCCGCATATCGTGGGGGGGGAGCGGGTGGTGGTGCCGATTCGCAGCGACGGGGGGACGGAGGTTTTGGTGGCCGGCGCCGTAAACCAGAGCGGGCTTTTGGAATGGCGGCCGGATGATTCGCTCTGGTCAATGCTATCCGCCGCCGGCGGGCTTCTGGCTTCCGCCGATTCCTCCCAGGTGGAGATTGTCCGGCGTTTTGGCGACGGCGAGGCACAGCGGGAGATTATCGATTTGCGGGCATTTGCATCCGGCAATCTGTCCATCGGGCCGGGGGAGCAGATTTTTGTGCGCAATCTGCCGAACCGGGCGCCGCATTCATTTGCCGGGGTGCACGGGGAGGTTCTCCATCCTGGGTTTTACGACATCGAGGAGGGGAGAACAACCCTTTCGGAAGTGATACGCCGGGCCGGGGGGTTCACGCCGCGGGCCGTGCTGCCGGCGGCCTACATTCTGCGGCGGGGATACTCGGCGCCGCAATTCAGTTTCGGGGACGCCATCAACCCGGCTTTAATCGAGCGGATGAACCCGGAGGATTTGGATTTTTACCTGGAAAAAAGCCGCTGGCGGGGGGCGGTGGTGGCCTCCGATTTCGTGGGGCTTTTTGAGAAAAAGGATTTGAGCAAGGACGTGGTTTTGTACTCGGGGGACGAGATTTACGTGCCGGCGACCTCCGGTTCCGTGTACCTTTTGGGGCGGGTAGAGCGGCCGGGGCTTTTGAGCTATGAAGAAGGGGATAAACTGGGGGATTACGTCCGCCGGGCGGGGGGGTATTCGGCCGATGCCGGGCGGGGAAGCGTCAAAATTCTAAAATCAGTCTCCGGCGGGTGGGTGAAGGCAGGCTCCGGCAGCCGGGTGGACGCGGGAGACATCATTCTCGTGCCGCGCAAAAAAGCGCGTTTCTGGACGACCGTCCGGGACGCTTTGGCGGTGACCAGCAACGCGGCGGCAATTTTCTTCATCGTGCGGGAGGCGACCCGGTGAGCCGGCTGGAAGAAATCCCCGGCCTTGGGCCGGAGCGCCCGATTCTTTTGGAAGCGCTGGAGGTGGTTTTCCGCTGGCGGAAGTTTATTTTCCTCACCGTAACACTCGTCTGCCTCATCACCGCCGCGGTTGTCTTTTTCCTGCCCAAATGGTACCGGGCAACGGCCACCGTTTTGCCCCCCGAGCGGGGCGGGATGGATATGAACCTGAGCACGGTTTTCCGGGGAGGGGTGCCGTTTTTAGGCGGGGAGCTGGCGATTCCGTTCGCCGCCTCCCCTTCCGACGTATTGGCGGCAATGGCCCAATCGGACGCCGTGCTCATCGGGGTGATACAGGAGCTGTCGCTGGCGGAGGTGTACGGCACCTCCTCCACGGAGAGTTTGCTCAAGGCGGTGCGGGGAAATCTGTTGGTCAAAACCACCACCGAGGGGATCGTGCAAATCGGCTACGAGGCCAAAGACCCGGAACTGGCTTATCGCGTGGTGCAGTCGGTTTTGGCCAATCTGGACCGGGTGAACCAGCGGCGGGGCTCCACCAAGGCGCGGGCGAACCGGCTTTTCGTGGAGGGGCGGCTCAAAGAGACCGAAAAAGCGCTGCAGGCGGCGCAGGATTCGCTCAAGGCATTTCAACTTACCAATCGGGCTTTGGATTTGGACGAGCAGAGCAAAGCGTTGATCGCCTCGGCGGCGACGGTCAAAGCGCAGGTGGTCTCCGACCGGATTGCGCTGGCCACACTGAAACGGGAGCTTTCGGAAACCCATCCGGAAGTCCAAAAACTGGAGGGGAAAATCGCCTCCACCGAGCAGGAGCTCAAGCGGCTGGAGGAGCGGGGGAGCAAGGGGTCGTTTTTGGGGGTGGCGATGTCGGCTTTGCCGGGACTTACGCAGGAGCTGGCGATCCGGATGCGGGACGTGGCGATTCAGGAAAAATTGTACGAACTTCTGACCGAGCAGTACGAGCAGGCAAAAATCCAGGAGGCGAAGGACACGCCCACGATTTCGGTTCTGGATTACCCGAGAGTCCCGGAGCATAAAATCCGGCCCAAGCGGCTCAAGCTGATTTTGACGGCGTTTTTCATCTCGCTCTTTGTTTCGCTGGGGATGGTTTTTACCCGCGAATATTTTGAGCGGATGAGGACGGCGAACCCTTCCCGTTATCAGGCGGTGGCCTCTTTGGCCTCCCGCATACGGGCGGAGCTGGTTTTCCCTTTCAAGAAAAACTCCAAGGGGGCGGATGGACAAAATTAAAGTCGGCCTCATCGGCGTGGGGGCCTGGGGGCGGAATCTGGCGCGAAACTTTGCCACCCTTCCCGGCTGCGAGCTGGCCTTAGTCTACGACGCCGAGCCGAAACGCTCTGCCTTGGTAGCCGAACTGGCACCCGGAGCGCGTTTTACCACGAAAGCAGACGAGATTTTTGGCGACTCCTCCATTCAGGCCGTAATTGTCGCAACGCCGCCGGCCACCCATTACGGGCTGGGGAAAAAAGCCCTGGAGGCGGGAAAGGATTTGTTTGTGGAGAAGCCGCTCGTTTTGGACGTGCCCCAAGGGGAGGAACTGGTCCGGCTGGCGGAGTCAAAGAAGCGAATTTTGATGGTTGGCCACATCATGGTCTATCATCCCGCCACTTTGAAGCTGAAAGAGTACATCCAAAAAGGGGAATTTGGAGAGGTGTATTACCTGTACGCCTCGCGGGTCAATTTGGGCAAGGTCCGGGATATCGAGAACGCGCTCTGGAGTTTTGCCCCGCACGACATCTCGATGGTCCTGTTTTTCCTCGAAAAGCTCCCCGTTCAAGTGACCGCCACCGGGCAGGCGTATCTGCAGCCGGGGATCGAGGATGTTTGCTTTTTGACCATGCATTTTGAGTCCCGACAGATGGCGCACGTCCACGTTTCCTGGCTGGACCCGCACAAGGACCGGAAGGTGACGATCGTCGGCAGCAAAAAAATGGCGGTGTTCGACGATTCGGCGAGTTCGGAGAAAATCTGGATTTACGACAAAAGCGTGAACACCAACCCGGATTACACCACCTACGGGGAGTACCTGGCGCTGCGCACGGGGGATATTTTGATTCCGAAAGTGGAGTCGAAGGAGCCCCTCCGGCTGGAGTGCCAGCACTTCATCGACTGCGTGCGGGAGCGGAAGACGCCCCGCTCGGACGGGAAAGCCGGGCTTGCGGTTTTGAAAGTTCTGGAGGCGGCCCAGCGCTCGCTCAAGGCGGGCGGGGCGCCGCAGCGTTTGGAGAAGTAGTCCGATTACAGCAAGGAGATGGAATGGCCAGCAAAATAGCCAAAAGCGCCAAACTGGGAAAGGGAACTAAAGTCGGAGAGTTTTCCGTCATCGGCGCAAAAGTGAAAATCGGCGCCGGGTGCCTCATCGGCAACGGCGTGATCATCCAAGACGGAAGCGAAATCGGTGCCAACGTCCGCATCGACGACAATACCGTCATTGGCAAGCAGCCGATGCGGGCGGCCAACTCGGCCGTCACAAAAGAACAAGAGTTGCCTCCGGCGAAAATCGGGGATAACTGCATCATCGGCACTTCGGTGGTGATTTATGCCGGGTCGGTTCTGGGGAATAAAGTTCTGGTGGCGGATTTGTCCACCGTGCGGGAAAACGTCACGGTCGGCGACTTTACCATCGTCGGCCGGGGAGTGGCGATTGAAAACTTCTGTAAAATTGGCTCCTGCTGCAAGCTGGAGACGAACGCCTACATCACGGCCTATTCGGAATTGGAAGACCGGGTGTTCGTGGCTCCCTGCGTGGCGACCTCCAACGACAACTTCGTCGGCCGCACCAAGGAGCGCTTCAAGCATTTCAAGGGAGTCACGGTCAAGAAGGGGGGGCGGATCGGGGTGAACGCCACGATTCTGCCGGGGAAGGTGATCGCCGAGGATACTTTGGTGGCGGCGGGGGCCTTGGTCACCAAGAACACGACGGCGCGGAAAATCGTGGCGGGGGTGCCGGCCCGCGAATTAAGGGATGTTCCGAGTGAACAGCTTTTGGAAAACCAGGAGTGGAAATGAAGGTACCCCTATTGGATTTGAAAAGGCAGTATCAGACGATCAAGCCGGAACTGGATTCGGCCATCATGAACGTTCTGGCCCACACGCAGTTTATTTTGGGGCCGGAGGTGAAGCAGTTCGAGGAGAAGGCGGCCGCTTTTTGCGGCGCGAAACATGCTATCGGCGTGGCTTCCGGAACGGACGCCCTGCTTCTGGCCCTGCGGGCCTGCGGGGTCGGCCCCGGCGACGAGGTTGTCACCTCCACTTTTTCCTTTTTTGCCTCCGCGGGGGTGATTTCGCGCCTCGGTGCCACGCCGGTTTTCGCCGACATCGACCCGAAGACCTACAATGTGACGGCGGAACTGATCGCCAAAAAGATTACTTCCAAGACCAAGGCGATCATGCCGGTGCACCTCTACGGCCAGATGGCGGATATGGACCGGATTATGGAGCTGGCGGACTCGAAAGGGCTTCCGGTCATCGAGGATGCCGCGCAGGCGATCGGGGCAAAGTATAAGGGGAAAAAAGCGGGCACCATCGGGCGGTTCGGCTGTTTTTCCTTTTTCCCGAGCAAGAACCTGGGGGGGCTGGGGGACGGGGGGATGGTCACCTGCGCCTCGGATGCGGACGCGGAAATGATTCGCAAGCTGCGGGTGCACGGCTCCAAACCGAAGTATTATCACGGCATCGTGGGTTACAACTCCCGGCTGGACACCCTGCAGGCGGCGGCGTTGTCCGTCAAGCTGAACCACCTCGATGGCTGGACCGAGGGGAGAAGGAAGAAAGCGGCGCGGTACAACCAGCTTTTAGCGGGAGTGCCGGTTGAGACTCCTTTCGAGCCGGAATACAACTATCACATCTATCACCAATACACGCTTGCCGTTCCCAAACGGGATGAGCTGCGGAAGTTTTTGACCGAGCGGGAAATCGGCACGGAAATCTACTATCCCCTGCCCCTGCATCAGCAGGAGTGTTACCTGCCGTTGGGCTATAAGAAAGGAAGCATGCCGATTGCAGAGAAACGTGCGGTGGAAGTTTTGTCCCTCCCCATTTTCCCGGAGCTTACCGACGGGGAGCAGGATTTCGTGGCGGCTTCCATCCGGGAATTTTACCGGGACTGATGCGCGTCGTCTCGGTGGTCGGGGCGCGGCCGCAGTTTATAAAACTGGCGGTGCTTTCGCCCCTTCTGCGTCAAAAACACGAAGAACTGATCGTTCACACCGGCCAGCATTACGATTTCGAGCTCTCGCAAATTTTTTTCGACCAGCTGGCGCTTCCGAAACCGGACTTTTTTTTGGGGGTCGGCTCCGACACGAACGCCCGGCAGGCGGGGAAAATGGTCGGTGCCTTGGACGAGCTTCTGCCCAAACTAAAACCGGACTTGGTTCTGGTTTACGGCGACACGAACTCGACTTTGGCCGGGGCTTTGGCGGCGGCTTACAACAAAATTCCGCTGGCGCACGTGGAAGCGGGGCCGCGAAGTTACCAACTGGAGATGCCGGAGGAGATAAACCGGGTCACCGCCGACCATCTATCGGCTTATCTTTTTTGCCCGACACCGCAAAAGGTTCAACTGTTGAAAGCCGAAAAAGTGCGCGGGAAGGCGGTGCATACCGGGGACGTGATGCTGGATGTGACGCTCAAATTTCTGCCTTTGGCGCGGAAGGCGGGTTTGGACCCCATGTGGGGCGTATCGCCCGGGGAATATGCCTATATCACGCTGCACCGGGCGGAAAACGTCGATACCCCCTTGCGGCTGGAGCAAGCGGTGCGGATTTTGGAATCCCTTAAAGGGCCGGTTGTTTTTCCCGCCCATCCCCGCACCCGCAAGCGGCTGGAAGAGTTTGGTCTTTTGGAACGGATTCTGAAGCTGAAAAATCTGCGCTTCATTGAACCAGTCGGTTATTTGCAATCGCTCGCGCTTTTAGACGGCGCACGGCTCTGCTTGACCGATTCCGGCGGGCTGCAGCGGGAGGCGTTTTTTCTTTCGCGCCCCTGTCTGATTCTGCGCCCAAGGACGGAGTGGACGGAGCTTTTGCCGGGAAATTTCTGCCGGCTGGTGGATTTGGACGCCTCCAAAGTGAAACGATTCTCATCGGCTCGCATCAGTAAGAGAAAATATCCCCTCCAGCTTTTTGGCGGCGGCCGGGCCTCGGAAAAAATAGTCCGCTTCATTTCCTCCCTATGACCGAAGCGCCCAAAGAGTACGGCATACGCCGGGCCACTTTGGCTCTGGCCCTGGGGTCTTTGGCGGCACGGGGTTTGGGTTTTTTGCGGGAAGTGGTCGTGGCGGCAAAGTTCGGCACGGGGCGGGCTTTTGACTTGTATGTGGCGGCCTCGGCCTTCCCCACCGTTCTTTCTTCAATTTTTCACTATGCGTTACCGGATTACTTGATTCCGTATTTCGCCCGGCTCAAGGAGAGCCGCCCGGCGGCCCTGCGGCGGTTTTTGCTTTGGGTTTTACTGGGAGGGACAGCGTTCTTGGGCGTTCTTTATTTTTCCGCCCCGTTGTGCGTAAAACTGTTCGCCCCGGGGCTTGCGGCGGTTGAAATTCCGTTCAGCGTGCGGGCCTTTCAAATTCTTCTGCTGTTCGTTTTCGGCACGGCGATGGAAGCCGTTCTGCGGAGCTTCTACCAGATGGAGGGGCGCTTCGGCCTTACGGCGCTAAGCCCGCTTTTGACCGCGGCTGCGGTCTTCGGTTTCGTGGTTTTGTTTTCCGGGAAACTTTCCGTTTATGCCCTGGCTTGGGGGTGGGCCGCGGGGGGGCTTTTGCCGGCGGCGCTTTTGTTTGGGGCGCTTTTTTTTTATCCCCCCGCCGCTTCCCCAGTTCCTGTGGAGAAGTCGGCGGATGTTGAACCGGAAGCGGCCGCATGGAAGGGGTTTTCGTACGTTTTATTGATTGCCGTTTTGGGTCAGCTTATGGTGCTTTTGGATCGCTTCTTCGGCTCCTTTTTGCCGCCGGCGTCGCTTTCCGCGCTCTATTACGCCTCGCTGCCCGTACAGCTTCCGATCGCGCTTCTAATTTATCCCCTGGGGCAGGCGGTTTTTCCCAAACTGTCAGCCCGTTTGGCGGAAGGGAAAAACCAAGAGGCGGCCGAACTTTTTGCCAAAACACTCGGCTGGCTGAATTTTGTTTTAATTCCAATGTCCGTTCTTTTCATCCTCGCCCCGCAGGAGATTATCCGGCTGATTTATGAGCGGGGGGTTTTCGGGGCGAGTTCCACCGGCTTGGGGGCCGTATGCCTGCGCGCGTTTGCTTTCTCGCTTCTGGCCTCGGGCTACATTTTTGTATTGAGCCGCGTTTTTCTGGCGGCGGGAAGGGGAAAACGGCTCGCGCTATTCTGCCTGGGGGCCTTGTCGTTCAAGTGTCTGGCCGCGTATCCTGCCATCCGACTCTGGGGATTGGAAGGGCTGGCGGGCGCCGGTTCGGCCGCGCTGGTCGGCTTGGCGCTCGTTCAATTCCGCCGGCGGCCGGAAACCGTTCGCTTTCCGGCTGGGCGGCGTTTGGGTCCGGATGGTTTTAAGCTGCTATTTGTTTCCCTTTTGGCCTTTGCGGGGGCTTGGTTGGCGCGCCTCTTTTTTATGGGAGGCAGTTCGTTGGTCCAAGAGATTCTGTTGCTGTTGGTTTTTGGGTTTCTTTATTTGGCCGGATGTTATATCTTTAAAATTCCGGAGCTATTGGAGGGCTTGCAACTAATCCGCCGATGGGGCGGGAGATCGCCGTATGGAGTCCTTGGGTCTTACCTATAACGCCAAAACGAACCGGGCCTTTCTTCTTTGGGCCGTCGCCGGTTCCCTTTTTTGCACGGGGCTGGCCCTCTGGTCGCCGGTTTCGCTCGCCTTTGTTGCGGGTGCAGTTTTTGTCGGGCTGTTTTTGTCCAGCCGGACTTTTCGGTGGATTGTTTTTCCCGCGGTTTTAATTTTTAATCAGTTCCTGATTCGCAACGCCGGCATACCGTATCTGATTGGGGGGATCGCCATCCAGCCCGTCGATTGGATTGCCATCTTTCTTGTGTTCGCTGTCGCCCTGAAGAGGATTCTTTCCGGATCCGGATTTTTCATTCGGACTGGACTGGAAAAACCGATCGGGATTTTTCTTGTAGCCATTGCGCTCGGCCTTTTCGGCGCCCCCGACCTGGAAGCCGGCATCATAAACTGGGGGCATACCGCGCTGTATTTTCTCGCTTTCTACGCGATGGCCGCCGACTGGAAGGACGTGCCGCCGGAGCGCATCTGGCGCGGGTATTTTTTCTGGGCCCTTTTGGCCGCCCTTTCGGCCTCGTGGCAGTTTTTCACCAGCGGAGGGGGGCGGTCATTGGGGCTGGCCGGAATTCCGCTGAATCATCTAATCATTCCGGTGCTTTGCTTTGAGCTTGCGCGACTTTCCCTCGGCCTGAAAACCGGGCGCTGGTGGGTCGTCGTTCTCTTTGCGCTGGCGGCCCTTGCGACCCAGACGCGGGGGGTTTGGCTTGGGGTGGGGGTGCTTTTGGCCGTCTGGCCCATTACGGGTTATTTGCTGCGGCGATTTAAGTGGCTGCCGGTCCGGCGGCTGGTCATCCGGGTGAGCGGAGCGGTTCTTTTGTTCGTGGTGTTGCTTCTGGCACTGGCTCCCCTGCTCGGTCAGGTGGAACGGCGGGCCGCCCAACTGGCGGAACAAGGAGGGACTGTTTACCTACGGCTTTTTTTGTGGGGTGTCGCTTGGAAACTATTTTTGTCCCATCCGGTCGCCGGAATCGGGATGGGACAATTTGCCGGGGAGATGGCGCAGTTTCCGGAAATGAAGAACATCGCCGTCTTTGAGTCGGTTCACGGTCTTTCCACCCACAACCTTCTGCTCGCCTTTCTGGCCGAGACGGGCCTGGTGGGAACACTGGCCTTCCTTTTGCTTTTGGCCTCCACCGTTCGGTTTGCTTGGAAGAGGGTACAAGGAGCCCGAACCCTTGAAGAACTTGGCTGGAGGTGGGGGTTTTTGATGGTTTTCACCGTCTTTTCACTTTCGTATTTGTTCGCCGGAACTTGGGATTACACCTTTGCTTTCCTTCTGGCCTTGATGGTGCTTTTCGTTCAGCGCCAGCCGGTCCCGGAGGAGCGGACCCATGCGGGTTGAGCTTTCGGTTTTGGCGGTTCATTACCATGCGGAGGAGCTGCTTGGGCCGCTGTTCGACTCAATGCGCGACTTTTTATCCGGCCATAGGAGTGAGATTCTGGTCTGGGACAACGGAAGCCGGAACGGCCGGGTCGATTTGGCCGCGCCCTGTCCAATGACCTGGTTTCCCTCTGCCGTCAACGTGGGTTTTGCAGAGGGGCACAACGCCTTGGCCAAACGTGCGCGGGGGAAACGATTCCTGATTATCAACCCGGATGCCGAGTTTGCCTCCGGCGCCTTGAAAAAGCTCTGGGAAACGGCTGAAAAAAATCCGCAGGCGGGACTGGTTGCGCCCCGCATTCAGTTTCCGGACGGGCGGATGCAGGCGTCGGTTTTTCCTCCCTACAGTTTCGGATTTGATTTGCGCAAATCGTTTTGGCTGGAAAATAAAACCTTTCTTTCCGGTGCGCAGCGTGATATTTGGAAAAAACTTTTGGAAGCCCGGGAGCCGTTTCCCATCGGTTGGGCCAGCGGCGCCTGCATGCTGGTTTCGCGTGAAGCATGGGAAAAAGTCGGCGGGTTTGATCCGAATTTCTTCTTCGGCGGGGAGGATGCTGATTTATGCCGGCGGATGCGGGAGGCCGGTTTTGAAATCTTGTGCGAGCCGCGGGCCTTGCTGATTCATCAGGCCGGCCAGAGCTTGGAACGGGAGCCGGGGAGAAAAATACTGTTCTATTATCAGAAACGGCTGTACTTTGCATACAAGCACTTTTCGCGCCCACAATACGGCATCCTGTGGCTGGTATCCACGTTGGAGTTGGTTTTGAAATGGAAGGTCGGTCTGTTTTTTTCATTTTTCAGTCCGCGATGGAGAAGAAAAAGGAAGGGGTATGCCGGAGCCCTTGCGTTGGTTTTTTCCGGCCGGTGGAGAAACACCGACCGGTTGATACAAAAAAGGGAAGGGGAAATGCGCAAGCCGGTGGAAGCGGCCGTATGAACATTCTTTTCGTCACGTTCTATTACCCGCCGGAAGTGGGGGCGCCGCAAAGACGCATTTCTGAGTATGCGGCCGAACTGAAGAGGCGGGGGCACCAGGTTTCCATCCTGACCGGATTTCCAAATTATCCGCGTGGCGAGCTCATCGAGCCCTATCGCAGACGGCTGTATCTCCGGGAAAATTTGAACGGCATCGAGGTCCTGCGGGTTTTTCATTTTCTCGGCAATCGGTACGGCAAATGGGGGCGTGCGCTGGCGGAGGGAAGTTTTGCGTTATCCGCATCGGTGGCCGTGCTTTTGGAGACGTCACCGGACGCGGTTATCGTTGAATCCCCATCCCTTTTGTCCGGCTGGGCTGGAGTATTGTTGAAACGGCTGCGCAATTCGATTTTGGTTCTGCATGTTTCGGATCTTTTTCCAGAGGCGGCGGTTGCCGTAGGGATGCTGAGACGGGGGGGCTTGTTTTCCTTGCTGAAGCGTATGGCGACTTTTTTTTATCGGAAGGCGGACATCCTCGTCACAGTGACCAAGGGATTCCGGGAGGCCATTCTGACGGACGGGATTCCTTCGGAAAAAATCCGGCTCATCCCGAACGGCGTGGCGGATTCACATCTCCGGCCAAAGGAGAGCCCGGCAGCGAACGGGAGATTTCGCGTAGTTTATGCCGGCAATCTTGGAAGGGCATACGACTTTGACAGCCTTCTTGCGGCGGCGCAACGGCTGGAGCGAGACGGGTTTGAATTTGAAATAATCGGTGACGGAATTGATCGCCCGGCGGTGGAAGGCCGGGCCCGGCCCCTGTCCAATGTGCGTTTCTTAAGAGGAATGCCGGTGGGGGAAATGTTTGAAAGATTGTACCAGGTAGATGCAATGGTGATTCCTTTAACCGGGAGACCAGGGTTGGAGGGGGTCATCCCTTCAAAAATGGCGGATTCCATGGCGGCCGGATTGCCAGTGGTTCTGGCGGGGCAAAAGGGAGAGCTGGTGGAGATCATCCGGGAAAACGGATGCGGAGTCGTAGTGGAACCGGACAATCCGGATGCCCTGGTGGAGGCGTTTCAATTCCTTCAAAAAAATCCGGCCGAAGCGGCGGCGATGGGGCAGCGGGGGCTTGAATACGTGAAAAAAACCCGGCTGCGCTCTTTTTTGACGGACCAACTGGAGGAAACGCTTTTGGCGGCTCTTCAAAAAAGGGACCGCGGATGAGCGGGGCGGGGGAATCCAAGTTTGCTTTTTACCAACCGGACGTGGTTTTTTTCCGGCATTGCATCGAGCGGGAACTGGCGGGTTTTTTTCGGAGAGCCGGGATTTTGGATTTGTCACAAAAGAAAATTCTGGATATCGGCAGCGGATGGGGGAGCTGGCTTTTGCTTTTTTTAAGCTGGGGGGCGCGGCCGGAGAACCTGTGCGCCATCGATTTGCAACCGGAGCGGGTGGAAGTTGCCCGGCAACGCCTGCCCAAAAGCGAAATTGTGTTGGGGCGGGCGGAAAAGCTTCCGTGGCCGGGGGATTCCTTTGATTTGATTTTTCAATTCACGGTGTTTTCTTCCGTGCTTCCGCCGGCGGCACGAGAGGAAATTGCGGAAGAAATTTGGAGGGTCTTGAAACCGGGCGGGTATTTTGTCTCTTTCGATTTTTTCATTTCCCATCCGGCCAACCCGAACACGGTTGGAATCGGGAAGGGAGAATTGAGGCGTCTTTTTCCGCACTCGTCGTTCCGGTTTCGGCGGTTGGGCATCTTCCCCCCCTTGGCCCGGTGGCTGGCGCCCGTTTCAATAACGCTCGCCCACCTATTGGAAAAAACCCGTATCTTGTCCGGACATTACCTGGCGTGGTCGATAAAGAAATAGGAGGCCGAGGACCGTTTTAGGTCGAAGTACAAATGGATGAAAAAAATATAAGAAAAGTTCCATTCTACAAACCGTCGCTGGACGGGTCGGACATCGAATCCGTTCGATCCGCCCTCGAGGACGGCTGGATTACAACCGGGCCGAGGGCGAAAAAATTCGAAGCGGAGATGGCCGCTTACACCGGCGCCAAGCATGCCTTGGCGGTCAATTCCTGCACGGCGGCTTTGCATCTGGCTTTGGCCGCCGCCGGAATCGAAAAGGGAGACAAAGTTATCACCACTCCCTACACCTTTGCCGCCAGCGTGGAGACCATTATTTGGTGCGGGGCGCAGCCGGTATTGGTGGATATCGACCCGGAGACTTTTAACATCAATCCATCTTTAGTTGCAAAAAAGATTGACCGGAGAACGAGAGGGCTCGTCTCCGTGGATATTGCCGGGCTGCCCTGCGAGTACGACGCTTTGCAGCCGCTGGCCAAAAAGAAAAAGCTTTTTTTCTTGGCGGATGCGGCGCATTCATTGGGCGCCAGCTACAAAGGGGTCAAGGTCGGAAAACTGGCGGATGCCACGGCGTTCTCTTTTTATTCCACCAAGAATTTAACCACCGGGGAAGGGGGAATGCTGGTCTCCGATAATCCAAAACTTCACGAACGGGCGGCTGTTCTGGCCCTGCACGGGATGTCCAAGGATGCCTGGAAGCGCTACACTTCGGAAGGAAGCTGGTTTTATGAAATCGTGGCGGCCGGCTTCAAATACAACCTCTCCGATTTGCAGGCGGCTTTGGGGCTTTCGCAGTTGGCCAAATTCTCTCAATTGCAGGAGCGCCGGAAGCATCTTGCCGGGCTTTATGACCGATGGCTGACACCTTATCTTGATATGCTGGAGCGGCCGCCGCGCAACGGCCATTCCGAACATGCCTGGCATATGTATCTGATTCGTCTCAAACCGAAAAACTTGAGAATCGGCCGGGACGAGCTTCTGTGCCGACTCTCGGCACGGGGCATCGGCACCAGCGTGCATTTCATTCCGGTGCACCTGCATCCTTTTTATCGCAAGTTCCTTGGGCACAAACCATCCGATTTCCCCAACGCACTGGCTACCTATCAACGGATTTTCACGCCGCCGTTTTATCCGGCGATGGGGGACGAGGATGTCGAATACGTCTGTTCAACGATTGGAGAAATCTTGAAAGCCAATTACAAATCAAATCTGGTTCCGGTCGGGACCAAAGGAAAGGCGGCAGTGGCGGGCTGATGCTGGATTTGAAATTCATCCGGGAAAATCCGGAAAGGGTGCGGGCCGGGCTGGCGGCCAAAGGTGACCGGCGGGGCATCGACGAAGTTTTGCGGCTGGATGAGCGCCGGCGGGAGCTTGTCAAGGAGGCGGATGCCCTGAAAGCAAAACGGAACAGCGTTTCGATGGAGGTCGCCCGCTTGAAGAAAGAGGGGAAGGATGCCTCCGGCATCATCGCCGAAATGAAGACGGTCTCCGACCGTATTGCCGAGTTTGATCGCGAACGACGGGAAGTGGAGGAAAAAATCGAAGAGCTCTTGCGTTGGATTCCAAACCTGCCGCATGCCTCCGTGCCGGTGGCACCGGACGAGAGCGGCAACGTGGAGGTGCGCAGTTGGGGGAAAAAACCGGGGTTTGCTTTCGCGCCCGCGCCGCACTGGGAGTTGGGGGAGAAGCTGGGGCTTTTGGACCTCGCTGCGGCGGCCAAAATTTCGGGGGCCGGGTTTATTGCCTTTTCCGGCTGGGGGGCCAAATTAGAGCGGGCTTTAATCAATTTTATGCTGGATTTGCACACCCAAAAACACGGCTATCAGGAAATTTCCCCGCCGTTTCTGGTCAACCGCGCCTCGATGTTCGGCACCGGGCAGTTGCCGAAGCTGGAAGAGGATATGTACGGTCTCAAGGAGGATGATTTGTTTTTAATCCCGACCGCCGAGGTGCCTTTGACCAATTTGTTCCGCGAGGAGATTCTCCCGTCCGAACGGTTGCCGATTTACGTCACGGCCTACACTCCCTGCTTCCGGCGCGAAGCCGGCGCCGCCGGCAAGGATACCCGCGGGATTACCCGGGTGCATCAGTTTGATAAAGTGGAGCTGGTTAAAATCGTCCGCCCGGAGAGTTCTTATGACGAATTGGAATCACTCGTCCAAAATGCCGAAGCGATTCTGCAAGCTTTGGGATTGCACTACCGGGTCAAACTTCTGGCCTCCGGGGATATGTCGTTCGCTTCCGCCAAGACGTACGATTTGGAGGTCTGGGCACCGGGGGTTGGGAAGTATCTGGAAGTTTCCTCCTGCTCGAATTTTGAAGATTTCCAGGCCCGGCGGATGAATCTGCGTTTCCGTCCCTCACCGGAGGCGAAACCGGAATACCCGCATACCTTGAACGGCTCCGGGCTGGCTTTGCCGCGCACGGTGATTGCCATTTTGGAACAGTACCAAACCGAAAAAGGGACTATTCGAATCCCGGAGGTCCTCGTGCCCTATTTGGGAACGAAGGAGCTGGTTTAGCTTTGGGTCTTTTTCGAAAAAAAAATCCGGAGTTTTACGGCCATTACGGCGCCTCGTTGTTTTATCGGGTTTTTCTGCTCTTCGGCGTCATCGGCATCACTTTCGTTTTCATCACCTACACGCAGGACGTCATCCTGCGGTTGAAAGAAGAGGAGACGCAAAACGTGGAGGTGTACGCCCGGCTCTACCAGGCGCTCATCAACCCGGAGGCCTCCACGTCCGACATCGATTTGATTTTCGAGACCATCATCCAGAAGGCCCGCTTTCCAATGGTTTTTTCCGATTCCGCGGGGAATCCCCAGAACTGGCGGCTTTTGGACAAGTCGCTGGACACGGTCACGGTCAAAACGCCGGAGGTTCTGGCCCGGGTCAAAAAGGCGATGGATGAAATGGACCGCCACCGGTCTCCCAAGGAAATCCGCTATCAAGGACAGCTGGTTTTGCTTTTCCACTACGGCGATCCCCCCATCCTTAACCGGCTGCGCCTGATGCCGTACGTGGAGCTGGCCCTGGTTGCCATTTTCATCATCTCCGGCTACGTCGGTTTCCGCAACATCAAGCGCTCCGAGCAGCGCCACATCTGGGTCGGAATGGCCAAAGAAACGGCGCACCAGTTGGGGACGCCGCTTTCCTCCCTAATGGGATGGGTGGAGCTTTTGCGCACGCAGACCGAGGAAGGAAAGACCACTCCGGACGCGCTGCGCGAGGTGACCGCCCGGATGGAAACCGACTTGAAGCGGCTGGAAAAGGTGGCGAACCGGTTCGGGCAAATCGGCTCGATGCCGGAGCTGAAACCGGCGGATTTGAACGCCGTGCTTGGGGAGTCGATCGCCTATTTCAGGCAGCGGCTTCCCCGGCAGGGGAACGGGGCGGTCATCCGGGATAATCTTGCCGCGCTGCCGCCGGTGGAGGTGAACGGGGAGCTTTTCGGCTGGGTTCTGGAAAATCTGATAAAAAACGCCCTCGAGGCGGTCGATCCCAAACTGGGGGTCATTGAGGTCTCCTCCGGCACCGAGCCTTCCGGCAAGCAGATTTGGATTCGTGTGGCCGACAACGGGCGGGGAATTCCGCCCGGCGCGCAGAAGCGGGTTTTCAACCCCGGATTTACGACCAAAAAAAGGGGTTGGGGGTTGGGGCTGACGCTGGCCAAACGAATCGTTGAGGAGTATCATAAAGGGAGGTTGTATTTGGAAGAGAGCATGCCGAACGTGCGCACCGTCTTTACCATCACCCTGCCGGCGAACAGCGCCAAACGAGGTTAAAGGATGAAGGAAGATTTAAAAGAAATTTTGTGGGTGGATGACGAAATTGAACTTCTGAAGCCGCACATCCTTTTCCTTGAAGGGAAAGGGTGCAAAATCACCCCGGTGGCGACCGGCGAGGATGCCTTGGACAGCGTTTCCAAGCGGCCGTTCGATCTTGTGCTTTTGGACGAGCAGATGCCGGGGAAGGACGGGCTGGCGACCCTGGAAGACATCAAAGACATCAAGCCGAACCTGCCCGTGGTGATGGTCACGAAATCGGAAGAGGAAAACATCATGAACCAGGCGATCGGCAAAAAAATCGACGACTATCTAACCAAGCCGGTCAACCCGAGCCAGGTCTGGCTGGTGGTGAAAAAGGTTTTGGATTCAAGAAAGATCCGCGGCAGCCAGATGGCCCAGGATTACATTGCCGAGTTCAACCGGATGCGGGGGATGCTTTTCGGCCAGATGCACTGGAAGGACTGGATGGAGGCGCACCGGAAGCTTTCGGAGTGGGAACTGGAGGTTGCCGCGCACCCGGAAGTCGGACTGGAGGCGACCCATTTCGGCCAAAAAAAAGAATTCAACGTCGAGTTCGGCAAATACATCGAAAAAATCTATCCCCGCTGGGTGGCCGGCGAAGATACGCCGCCGATGTCGGTCCACGTCGTCAAAAATCATCTTTTCCCCCACCTTTCGCGCGGCAAACAGGTTTTTTTCATCGTCATCGATTGCATGCGGCTGGATCAGTGGCTGATGGTGGAAAGACTGGTTTCCGAATACTTCAACGTGCAGCGGGATTACTATTATTCCGTTCTGCCCACCGCGACCCCCTTTTCGCGCAACGCCATTTTCGCCGGGGTATTTCCGGACGACGTGGCGCGGGCGGATGCCGAGGCCTGGAGCGCCGGTTCCAAGGATGATTCCTCGCGCAACCGGCACGAACGCCAGCTTCTGGACGCGCAAATCGCCCGGCTGGGACTCAAGCTGAAGGGGGAGGCGAAATATGTCAAGGTGCTGGACCAGCAGGAAGGGGATAACCTGGCCCGCAAAATCTCCAATTACTCCTCCGTGCCGCTTTTGTCGGTCGTTTACAATTTCATCGACATGCTGGCGCACGGGCGGTCCGAGGATGAAATCCTCTCCGAGCTGGCCCACGACGAGGCGGCCTTTCGCTCGGTGATGCAAACCTGGTTTCTGCACTCCTCGTTGTTCGAACTCTTGAAGCAGATTGCCAAATGGGACTGCGTGGCGGTCATCACCACCGACCACGGCTCCGTTTTGGGCACCCGCGCGGCGATTGCCTACGGCAAGCGGGACACCTCCACCAGCCTGCGCTACAAATACGGGGACAACCTCAATTGCGACCCGAAGCAGTCGGTCTTAATCAAGGACCCCCGCCGCTGGCGGCTGCCGATGTTCGGGCTGGCGACGACCTACATCATCGCCAAGGAGGATTTTTATTTCGTTTACCCCACCAACTTCAACGAATACCAGCGGGCCTACAAGAACTCCTTCCAGCACGGCGGGATTTCGATGGAGGAGATGATTCTGCCGGTGGCCACGTTAACGCCGAAATAGTTGGCCCCGTCCATTCTCGTTACCCGTTCAGCGGATGAAACCTTTCAGGCCGGGAGGGAGTTCGCCTCCCGTTTGGAAGAGGGGGATGTGGTGGCGCTTTTCGGCCCGCTCGGCGGCGGGAAAACCACGTTCGTCAAAGGGGTCGCCGCCGGGCTGAAAGCCAAGGACGCGGTTACGAGTCCAACGTTTGTTCTGCTGAACGTGTACTCGGGCAAAATTCCCCTCTACCATTTTGATTTTTACCGGCTGGAGCAGGCAGCGCAATTGGAGGCGTTGAATCTGGAAGATTTCCTTTATGGGAAGGGGGTTTGCTTAATCGAATGGCCGGAGCTGGCGTTGCCCCTGTTGGATAGGCCGTTTTATAAGGTGAGGTTTGAGATTAACGATGAAAACGAAAGAAAAATAGAAATCGGTGGCAAGGGCTGAATGTATTCGGCCCCTACTTCAGCAGCACCATCTTGCGGATTTGTTTTTCCGTGGTTGTGTTTAGCTTGTAAAGATAAATTCCCGAAGGAACGGAAATTCCCCGTTCGTCCCGGCCGTCCCAGCTTATCTCGTTTTTCCCGGCGGGGCGGGTTTCGTCAACCAATTTCCGCACCGGCTGTCCCAAGAGGTTGTACACGGTCAAAGTCACCGGTTGACTTTTTTGCAGCGTGAACAGGATGCGGGTTTGGCCGTTGAAGGGATTCGGGTAATTCTGCGACAGCTCGAAACTTCTGGGGCGGTTGGTTCGTCCGTCCTTTACATCGGTGCTGATGGGGGAATAGACCAGAAGGGTGGCCGACTGACCGCAGGCGAAGCCGGTGGTCGTATCCTTCATTGTGATAGAAAGAAGGCGACCGGAAGACGGGATCGTGACATAGTTCCAACTGGCACCGCCGTTGGAAGTCCTGACTATGCTGCCATTACTCGGGCCGGACCGGCCGACCACCCACGCATGCAAGGAATCCACGGCGTCGATGGCGGAGGCCTGGAAAAAAAGGTCAACGATGCCCTGATTGGCCCAGGTGGCTCCGCTGTCGGTGGTTTTGTAGAAATTCGTTATGGTATTACAGGTTTGCGCCGCCCAGCCGATGCGGGGATTCAAAAAATCCACGACCAAGTTGGGGGCGGAAGAACAAGTGTCCGGCAGACTGCGGTTCTGCCAGGTCACGCCGCCGTCGTTAGTGGAAAAAATCACGCTGCCGTTATCGCCCGTTCTTGTGCTGCGGCCGGCGACTACACCAAAGTTGTTGTCGAAGAAGTGCACGGAAGTCATCAGGACCGAATCGTTCGGGAAACGACGGTTTATGAAACTGCCCCAGTTGTTTGAGGTCACGGAGACATAAGGAGAGTCCCCCACCGCCCAGGCCTGTCCGGGGGAGGAATTAATGTAGTGCACATCGGCCAGCGTCATGTTCAAGGCGGGACGAAGGATCGTCCAGGGGTTGACCCCCTGGTTTATGTTCGTCATGATGAAATTGGAATCACTTCTTGCTCCATAAAGAAAGGAGGTGTTTAGCGCCTTTAATTTAAGCGGCGCCAAGTTGGCCAGCGGCGGGGTTTCCCAAGTGGCACCCCCGTCCGTGGAGCGAACCGCTTTGTACGTGGGATCTCCGGAAACGGAACTCAAAACCAGGCCGCCGGATGCGGTGACGCTGTTTAAAACCGCGCCGGCACTTATGTTCAGACTGGGGACATCCACCTTCTGCCAGTTGGATTGGGAATAGGCATTGGCCGTCAAGAACAAAAGGCAGGCGAGGGGGGCGGCGGCTGGTCTCATCGGTGGCGATTCTCCTTTTCAATTATATAATACGCAAGATTGGCCTTAAACAAAACAAAAAAGTGGCCTCTTTTCAGAAAAAATGGATTGCGCCGGTTCCGGATGGTGTCCGCCGGCGCAAGCGGCGCCCCGAAACGGCTTGACAAGATTTTATAATCGCTTACCATACCGCCGATGACCGCCGGTCAATTTTCCCAGACGGATCGAAAGATTCTCGGTTTTTTGACCCTTGTTTTGATTGCGGGGATTTTCTTCAACCTGTACAAGCAAAACAACCGGGCCGTTTCGCCCGGTCTTCTTCTTTCGACGCTCGAAGCGCCCCCGAGCCATTTTGCCGTCTTGCCGAAAGAAAATGCAGTTTCAGATTTTGCCCCCCTTGATTTGAACCGGGCGGAGTTGGCGGAGTTGGAACGTTTACCCGGCATCGGGCCGGCTTTGGCCCAGCGCATAGTCGAATACCGCGCCAAAAACGGGCCTTTCAAAAACGTTCGGGAACTTTTGCGCGTAGCGGGAATCGGGCCGAAAAAGCTGGCCGAACTTGCGTCCCGTGTTCGGGTGACGCCGACGTCGGAACGGACGCCCACAAAAACATTGAAAGAAAAGCGCCAAGCGGATGCGGGCGTTTCTTCGGCCCCATCCCGTATTTCCCCGAAAGCGGAGACGCCGTGACCGTTTGGCAAAGGGATGCCGTGGGGGTTGAAATTTTTTCCGGCGGGGCCCGCTTCGTAAAGCTTGCCAACCGGCAAGGGAAACTGGAATTGGTCGATTTCGGGGAGAAGGGTTTGGAACGGGGGCTTACCGCCTTTGACCGGGTGGCGGACGGGTTTGGCCGGGTTTTGAACGGGTCGAGGGTATTTGTTTCCTACCCGGGTCAAACGTCGCACGTTTTGCGGCTGGCCCTTGCCGGGGAGCTCCTGGCCGCCGGGCCGGAATTTTTAAAATGGGAGCTGGAGCAAAAACTGCCCTCGAAGAAGGGGGATTATGTGTTCAGCGCGAGCGCGGCGGGGGAGAAATCATTTTTGGGAACGGC
>DATLYY010000046.1 GCA_035574275.1 Verrucomicrobiia bacterium | reverse complement strand
ATAAAGCCCCAAATCCTTGAGCCCGGTGGCCTTTAATAACCGCCGCTGAACGCTTCGGGCCAGATCCTGCGAGTGGACGTGGTAGTAATAAACCGAGGTGCCGTTGGTGACGAAGGGATTCGTGCCGTCCGGATGGGCGTTGTTGTGAATGGAGACGAACAAATCCGCCTCCGCCGCTTTGGCGATTTGCGGCCGGTCATACAGCGCCACCGCTTCCGTCCCCCTGCGGGTCATCACCACCTCCGCCCCCCGTTTCTCAAGGATTTTGGCCAGCTCCAAAGCAATCCACAAATTCGCCTCCCGCTCTTCGAGCCCGGTCGGCCCCTTGGCTCCCGTTTCGGTCGGAGTATTCATATGTCCGGCGTCCACGGCGATGGTCAGCCCCTTCATCCAGGCCCCCCGCCCGGGCGGTTTCTTGACCAAAAGCACCAGATTGTTTCCCTCAAAGTAGGCGTCGTACCCCCAAAGCGCCTTCGAATTCAAGTCGATGTCCGCCCGGAAAATGTCCGACTCCGGCTGCGACCAGCGGATGTTTTTGACCAAATCGGTGGCGTTGTCGTAGCGAATCCAGTCCGCCCGGGTCACCGCGCCGAAAATGAACACCGAAAGCCGCTCCAAGACCGGGTCCTCCTCCACCCGAAAAGCCATCTTGCGCGAAGCGGTGAAAGTGACTTTCACCCATTTCGTGCTGTCGGTTGTGCGGAGATAGGAAATCGAACCGGGCGGAATGATGCTGCCCGGGGGAAGAAAGGTTACGAGCGTGTCCGGCGCCCAGACCGATTGCGTCTCCGCCAGTTTGAGCTTGACGTAGCGGCCGATGCGGGTCGTCAGGTAGGCCCGGATCCCCTGCGGCTGGAAGATGGCGACGTACCCGGCGTTGGGTGCGCTGCGCAGAACGGATACGGAGTCATCCAGTTCAACGACCCGCGGCACCGCCGGGTCCCAGACCGTTAGCACGGCCCGCAGGGTTTCCGCCGCGCAGCGGCTGACGGATGCGCCGCCGACTATGGGAGGGGGGATCCGGACCACTTTCTCCGGAACCACGCAGCCGGTATCGTTTTTGGTCAGGTAGACCGTGATTCTTGCGGACAAAAGCCGCTTGTCGGGCACTCGCAAAACGCCGGTATAAAAGCCGGAGCCGGTCGATTCCGGCAGCATTTCTTGGATAAATAGATTGTTTCCCCCGTTTCCCCGGTTGGCGCCGCCCGTGGGCATGACCGTCTCGACCATTGGAAACTCCCCTTCCAGCCCATCCACCACGAAAAAAGCGGAAAGCCCCGGCGTGCCGGAAAAGGAGAGAATGACCAGCTCCCCGGGATAGGTGAAAATTGAATCGGAAGGGATTGCCGAGCCGAAACGGATGGCCAGGCTGTCGCGCGGAATCGACCGGGGCTTGGGGGTGACGAAAACCGGCCAGTCAAAAGCCACCTTCTGGCCGTTTTTTTCCGCTTCAAGACGGTAGTAAAAATTCCCCTCCGCCACCGGCAGAAAGGCCAGAAACCCGCCGGTTTTGTATACCTCGACGGGCGTTCCGTTAATGGTTAGTTTCGCGCCGGGCGTGGCATAGCCGAAAATGAAGTTGGAATCGATGGGGGGAAGCACCTGCATCGTCTCCGGATAAACAACGCGGATAATAAGTTCTTCCGCTCCGCTTTTCGAAACGGCAAAAAGGGATAAGGCCGCAAAGAAGAAAAGTTTCTTCATTTCCGCCTCACGCCCAACCCAAAGCCGCCGGGCAGCTGCCAGCTTCCGCCGGAAAGTGCCAATCCTTCATAGGGGTCGTTGGTGACGAGCAAATTCCCATCCAAATCAATATAATCGCAAACCGAGGCGACGTGGCAGCCGGCAGCGATGCCGACGGAGGATTCCACCATACAGCCGAGCATTACTCCCATTCCCAAAGCCCGTGCCAGGTAGGCAACTTCAAGAGCGGGCTTGATCCCTCCCATCTTCTGGATTTTCAAAACCACCCCGGAAGCCAGCCCCTTGAATCTTTTCAGATCCTCCGGCGTAATCACCGATTCATCCAGCCAGACCGGCAAAGCCGCCTTTCCGGCCAATTGCCGGTAACCGTCGAAATCATCCTTTGCCAGCGGCTGCTCGACAAACTCTACGCCCAGTTCTTTCAGTTTCCTGATTTTCTCAATCGCCTCATCCACTTTCCAGCCGCCGTTGGCATCCACTCGGATGGCTTGCGAACTGACTTGGCGAACCGCTTCCACCCGTTCCATATCCCCTTCTACCCCGACTTTCAATTTCAAGGCGGAAAAGCCGGCGGCTTCTTTGGCCCGCGCAGCCATCTCCCCGGGCGAAGCCAAGGCAACGGTCATGGTGGTTTTGATGGCCGCCGGTTTGGCCAGTCCCAGATAGGCATAAAGCGGCCGTCCCAAAAGCCGGGCGGCGTGGTCGAGCGCCGCCATTTCCAGCCCGGCCTGCGCCGATTTGACGCCGCCGGTCCATTCATCAATCACCCGCCGGTTTTTTTCAAAATCATTGGCCTTTTCGGATAGTTTTCCGTCCACTTTTTCAAACGCCGCAACCACCCCCTCCCGCGTTTCGCCGTAATAGGCGGAATAGGAAACTTCGCCGATACCCCGGCCAAAGCGCACGAAAATGGTTTCCCGCTCCTCAATAACCGAGCGCGACAAGCGAAAGGGATATTTGAGTTTTAAGAAGTACGATTCCCATTCCAGTTGTTTCACACCACGCCCGCCTCCTCCAATACCAAACTCCCCTTGCGCGAATCCAGGGTGGCCCGCAAGCCCAGCGGCAGGGTGAAATTGTTCTTGGAATGTCCGAACGGGAAATTCGTGGCGACCGGAAAAGGCGCCCGCCCAAAGAAATCCTTGAAAATCCGCGCCAGCGGCATATGGTAGTTCGCCTTGGGGGGATGCGCGCAATCCTTGAAGTCCGCCAGAATCAACCCCGCAATCTGCCGAAAAACCCCGGCCAAGCGGAGCTGCGCCAGATAGCCGTCGATGCGATGCGGATATTCACTAACGTCTTCGAGAAACAGTATCGCCCCCTCCAAGGACGGCTGGTACGGCGTTCCGAAAAGCTTGACCACCAGTGAAAGATTCCCTCCCAAAAGCGGCCCGCTGGCTTTGCCCGGCCGCAGGAATTTTGGCCGAAGACCCCGGGGAAATTGCACTTTTCCCAATGGAGAAACCGATGTCAAGGCGTTCAAAAGATTTTGTCGGTTGTAAGCCGCGCCGAAATCCGCCGCCATCGGCCCGTGAAAGGAACACAGACCGGTTCTCGTATGGAGCGCCAGATGAATGGCGGTAATATCCGAGTAGCCGACGAATATTTTCGGGTTTTTGCGCACCAGCTCAAAATCTATTTTATCCAGCATCCGCAAGGCACCGTACCCCCCCCGCGCGCAGATGACGGCATCCACTTCGGGGTCGGCAAAAGCCCGATTGAAAAGTTTGGCGCGCACTTGATCCGGCCCGGAAAGGTAACCGTATTTCAGTTTTGGGGATAAAAACAGCTTGACCCCAAACCCGGTTTTTGCCAGCCACTTCAGCCCCCGCCGCAGCCGCGCATCCTTGGCCCAGGAGGAAGGGGCCACGATGCCGATGGTCGCACCGGGGGATAGCGCCTTGGGCTTCACCAGCTTCATAGGATTCGGCGAACGCAGGTCAATTTTTCAATAACCGGATTATAATTCCTATCCGCTTTCCGTATGGAATCCAAAGTCACCCCACCCCCCCGCAAATTGGCGTGCAGGATTTTCCTTCCGCCAACGTAAAGCGCCACATGTCCGGGGAAAAAGAAAAAATCCCCCGCTTCGGCATGCTCAAAAGGAATCTCTTCCCCGATTTTTATCTGCTGCGAAGTATCACGGGGAATTTTCCGGCCGAAGAAATCAAACAGCGTGAACAAAAAACCGGAGCAGTCGAAACCGAAGGAGGAAATGCCGCCCCAGAGATAGGGGGTGCCAAAAAACTCCATTCCCTTTTTTATCAAATCAGCGACGGAAAAACGGAGCTTTGCGGGGTCAACCAGCCCTTCCTTTTTTACCCATCCCAAAACCTTTTTATCAGAGCCGACGGCCGCCCAGTTTCCGGCTTGTCGAAATACGCGGACAGCGGTGTTGAAAGTCAGGACGGAGTTTGTTTTCTTGCGATCCGTGGCGAAAACCGCAAGGAAGGGCGTCCGGACTTTCAGTCGCTTGCTGAAAAAAGTATTTGAAAGCGGATAAAGCAAATGGCTTTTCTGCATCCAGCCGGTGTATCTATCCGGTAAGGTTGTGGCAATGTAGGTGTCCTTTTCTTCTCCCAATTCCACCGGCGTATTGAATAACGCCTGGCTTGTCCGCTCGGATTGAAAAACCGGCTCGCGGCGCAAATCGGCAACCGGAATGCAGACAAGCCCCTTCATTTCGCAAACCCCAATTTGCGTGCCATTTTGCCGGTATATTCAATGGGCAACCGCACCCCCATCCGCGTCATGATTTCGTAGGCGGAGGTTCCAATCCATCCCGCCAAATCCTCGGCCGTGATTTTCTCGTTTCCCATTTCTCCCAAGAGCACCACCCGGTCGCCCGTTTTCACCCCCTCAACTTCCGTGACGTCAACCATAACTGCGTCCATCGCAATCCGCCCGACCACCGGCGCCCGCTTCCCTCGCACTAAAACCCACCCCTTGTTCCCCAGATGCCGGGGATAGCCGTCCGAAAAACCGAGCGGCAGGGTGGCAATCACCCGTTGACCCTTCGATGTAAACTCCCGTCCGTAGCTCACCGTCTCATTCGGACCGATGGTCTTCAACTGCGCAATCCGGCTTTCCAAACGCATTATCGGTCGAGCCAGAAGCGAATTTCCGGCAATGGTTTTGGAAGGATAACCGAAAAGCAGAACGCCCACCCGCGCCAGATTGAAATACGCCTCCGGAAAATCCAGAATCGCCCCGCTGTTGGCCAAACTGGTGTAACGGGGAATTATCCCGGCCCTTTCGAAAAGCCGCCCAGCTTCTTTCATCCTTTGAACTTGCAATCGGACGAATTCCAAGTCCCCTTCGCTTGCCGTGGCCAAATGGGAAAACAGCATCCAGAATTCAGTCCCATTCTGGTTTAAAAGCAATTGAGTCAGGCGCAAGGCCGCTTCCGCGGGTACCCCGTACCGGTTCAACCCCGTTTCCAGTTTGACGGCAAACCGAATTTGTTTCTTTCGTAATTTCCTGCCGGCTTTGATGTAGGACGTTCCGAATTTTTCATCGATAACGGTGGGAATCAAATCATAGCGGGCATAAAACTCCGCCCGGTCGGCGAAATCGGGATATAAAACGGCGATGGGGGCCTTGATGCCGGCTTTTCGCAGGGCAATCCCCTCTTCGACAAATGCCACACCGAGGGAGATTGCTCCCGCGGAAAGGGCCGCCTTTGCCACGGGCAAAGCTCCGTGGCCATAGCCGTCCGCTTTGACCACGGCCATCAGCCCGGCAGCTCGTCCGAGCCGTTTTTTGACGAGCCGGACGTTTTGCGCCAACCGGTCCAAATCGACAACGAGCCGGCTGGGACGGTGAGAAGAATTTTTGCGGTTCATTAAGGGAGCAATCGGGCCGCCGAAAGACACAGCCGGTCCACGGCGGCGTCGATAGCGCCGTAGTTCAGCTTTCGGCCGTTCACCAGGACCGAAAAACAGTACAGCTTCCCGCTTTTGGATTTGAAGTAGCCCGAGAGCGTTCGCGCCCCGGAAATGAAACCGGTTTTGACCCGGAAATTGACCGCCAGGGAATCCCCGTTTTTTCGTTTTTTGACCGATTTGTCCAGCCCCGGAATGGCCATCGACTCGTAGTAGTAGGAAAAGTGGGGGGACTCGTGCATGTGGCGCAAAAGCTTTATGAACCCCGCCGCCGTAAAGCGGTTCCTGGCAGAAAGCCCGCTCCCGTCCACCAGATAGAAATCTCCGGTGGAAAGGCCCGCGTTCAAAAGAAAATGGTTCACCGCCTCCAGCCCGGCTTCAAAGCTCCCCCGCCCCTCGATTTCCTTCCCCAGCGTGCGCAAAACCTGCTCGGTATAAAAGTTCTGGCTGTTTTTGTTGACTACTTTGAGAATGTTGGAAAGGGAATCGGAATGCCAGACGAACAGTTTTTTCAAGCTGTCTTCTTCGAGGCCGGCCTTTTCCCAATAAATGGCCGGAGCCGCCACGGAAATTCCTTTCCGCTTCCAGATTTCCCGCGTCGTGTGGGCCAGATACATCGGCGGTTCGTGCACGGAAACATAGTCCGCCCGCCCGGTGTCGGAAATCGGAATCCGGCCGAAAAATGTCACCGTATTCGTCCCCGGCTTGCGGCGGTAATCCTCGTCCAGCGTGTATTTGCTCCCCCGCGGGCCGGTACGCGAATGGTTGATCGCCTTCATATAGCCGAAATCCGGCTCCAGAATGATGCGGGCCGGGGCGCCCACCTTCCGCCCCGGATAGAAACGAAGGAAAACGCAGTTGTCCTCGAAAGACAAAGCCGAGGTTTGCGCGGCGTACCAGAAGGAAAGCTCGCGGGCGGGCCAGCTTTCAATCACGTCCGGTCCCACGAAGTAGCGCTTGTCCAACACGAGCCGCCCGATTTTTTTTACTCCCCGCGACAGAAGCGAATCGGCCCAGAATTCCAGAATTTCATACGGCGAGGGACGGTCGCGGCCCGAAATGGAGGGGTCCCCCCCGCCGCGGACGACCAGAACCGAAAGCGCCGAATCATCGGCCTCGCTTTTTTTTAAAAGAAAAGTGGTCTCGAACCGGAAATCCGGTTTAAGGTAGTGCAAAGCCGCCGCCGAGGTCGCCAGCTTGGCGTTGGAAGCCGGAGTCAAAGGGACGCTCAAGTTTTTGGCGTAAACCGAAACCCCTTCGGAAAGGGAATAAAAAGCCGCGGCCACCTTGGCCCGCTGGAAAGGGGCGGAGGAGAAGATGGTGTCGGCCAGGGCGGAAAAGCTCTGGGCTTGGAGCTCCCCGGCCGCAAAAAGAAGTGCAAAAAGAATTTTTTTCAAAGTTTTTCCAGCGCGGTTTTTATTTTATCCAAGGCCAGCCGTATGTTTTTTTGCGAGTTGGCGTAAGAGAACCGGATGTATCCTTCGCCGTATTTTCCGAATGCCGTGCCGGACAGGCAGGCCACCCCGGCCTGCTCTAATAGATAATCGGCTATTTCCTTGGAGGATTTACCGAATTCCTTGATGGAAGGAAAAACGTAAAACGCCCCCTCCGGCTCGGTTACGGCGAGCCGCGGGATTTTTCGCAAGCCCGAAACAATCAAATCCCGCCGCGCGCGAAACTCAGAGGCCATTTTATCCACCTCATCCTGCGGGCCGGTCAAACCCGCCTCAATCGCTTTTTGTCCGTACGCCGAGGTGCAGGAAAAGTCATTGATGGCCAATTTGGTGACCGCCTGGGCCAGCGTCTCCGGCATCGCCCCAAACCCCAGCCGCCAGCCGGTCATGGCATAGGCCTTGGACATTCCATCCAGAACGATGGTTCGTTCCGCCATCCCCGGAAAAGAGGCAATGGAGACGTGCTCCCCGCCGTACAGCCCGCGCGAATAAATCTCGTCCGACAAAACCCAGATATCCTCCCGGTTTTTGACAACCTCATAAATTCCCTCCAGTTCTTTTCTACCCAGAACCGAGCCGGTCGGATTGTGCGGGGAATTCAGAATCAGCATCCGCGTTCTGTCGGTAAGCAACTTTTTAAGCTTCCCCCCTTCCATCCGGAAGCCGTTCTCTTCTGCAAGCGGATAGGGAACCGCCTTGCCGCCGACAAAATTGACCGCCGACTCGTAAATGGGGAACCCCGGGTTGGGATAAATCACCTCGTCGCCGGTTTCGATTAAGGCCAGAATGGAAAGAAACATGATGGGCTTGGCGCCCGGTGTGATGACAATGTTTTCCAGCTTGAAGGGAACGTTGATTTTTCGGGAAAGATATTGGGCTACGACCTTGCGCACTTCCGGCAGTCCGGCGGCGGGAGTGTAATGGGTGTATCCGGCATCAAGGGCCTTTTGCGCCGCCTTGCGGATGAACTCCGGCGTGTCGAAATCCGGCTCGCCGATTTCGAGGTGGATGATTTCACGGCCGGAGGCCTCCAAGGCCCGCGCCCGCGCCAGAACTTCAAAGGCGGTCTCCGTCCCCAAACGGGACATCCGTTCAGCCAATCGCAGTTTGTTTCCCATCCTGCTCTCTACGTCACCGCCGCCGGCTCTGCTTTTTCCAGCCGGTGCCGCATCCTCCAGAAGATATAGCCAACCACAACGGACACAATAGCCAAAGCGGCTCCGAATTCATCAATAAAATATTTCGTTTTTCCGGTATCGGTCGTCAGGGGAGTAAAAATCGCTTGAACGAAAAGATTATGGCTGGCGTGCAAAAAAGCCGCCGTCCACAAACTTCCGGACTTCAGGCGCATCCAGGCGAAAATGAAGCTCATTCCAATAACCATAATGGTAAAACAGCCCACCCCGTACCAGGCCGGCGTCCCGGCATTGTAGTCGGCGAAAAGCAAAGCCGGATAATGCCACACGGCCCAAACCGCTCCGCTGATTAAAGCCGTGTTGGTAAAGGAAGTGACCTTCGCCAGTTCCGGCACCAAAAACCCCCGCCAGCCGATTTCCTCCCCCAAAGCCGAGCCGGTGCTGCGGATGATGCCCAGCGTTCCGGTCAAAAACACGGTGAGAAACAAGACCAACCCGGCCGGTAGCTTCCCCCAATGGAAATCCCGCACCGCCGACTGCACAAATTCCGGATTGTAAAATCCCCCCAATCCGGAAAGCCAGACCGCCAGATAGGCAACCAGCGCGTAGCCGAACGGAATAAGATAGCTGGCGACCTGATACTTCGTCTTTCCCCACCTCCACCCCAGTTCGGCAATGCTTTTTCCGCACAATTTGCAGGTAATTAAAGCCGCCACACCGGGGCACCACATCACGCCGAGCACGTACATCCCCCGCCCGGTGCGGAATGAACCGGAGGAGATGATTAAATAATTGAAAACTGCGCTAAGCCCGAAGTTGAGGAGAAGAAAAATTAAGATTCGTTTCCATGCTTCCCTGTTGCTTTCCGCCATCAATTCCTCTCTATTTCCTATATCCTAAAAAAAACGCCCCGTTCGGTGACGGGGCTGGTGGTTTTTCCTAAGCTTAGCGCGGCTCCGATGCTATTTCCCATTACCCCGATGGTCTCTCCGCCGCAAAACCTTCCGGGCTTTTTCGATGATATTGGTCGATTTCATCCCGAAGGCCACCAAAAGCTCCTCCGGCTTGCCGGATTGGCCGAAGCGGTCCCACATCGCCACCATCTCAATCGGCACGGGGTGATGCCAGGCGGTCACCTGAGAAACGGCTGACCCCAGCCCGCCGTAAATCTGGTGCTCTTCGGCGGTCACCAAAGCGCCGCACTCCCGTGCCGCCTTGATGATGATTTCCTCATCCAGCGGCTTGAGCGTGTGCATATTGATGACCCGGGCCTCGATTTTATCCTCCCGCGCCAAAACCTCCGCCGCCTCCAGCGCTTCGTAAACCATAATGCCGCAGGCGATGATGGCCAGATCATTCCCTTCCCGCATCACCAACGCTTTGCCGAACTCAAACGGCGTGTTCTCGTCCGTGACCACGGGCACATCCTCCCGCCCCATCCGCAGATAGCAGGGCCCCCAGATTTCGGCTATCGCCCGGGTCGCCTTCTTGGTCTCCCAATAGTCGCACGGGCAAATCACTTTCATGTTTGGCATGGAGCGCATGATGGCGAATTCCTCCAGGGCTTGGTGGGTGGCGCCGTCCGGCCCGACCGAGATTCCGCCGTGCGCCCCGCCGATTTTGACGTTCAAATCGGAGTAGCAAATGGTCACCCGGATCATATCAAGGTCGCGGCAGGCGGCAAAGGCGCCATAAGTGGCAAAGAACGGGATCTTTCCGGTGAGTGAAAGCCCGGAGGCCACGTTGGCCATGTTTTGTTCCGCCACCCCCATTTGAAAGAACCGCTCGGGAAATTTCTGGGCGAAAAAATGCACCATCGTGGAGGAGGCCAAATCGCCGACCAACACCACCACCTTGGGATTGACCTCCCCCAGTTCGGCTAAGGCATGCCCCCACCCTTCGCGGGTTTTTTTCATTTGCACGGGCATCAGGCCAAAACCCCCGCCGGTTTCTGCGGATAGGCCGGCTCGGTGGAGGAGGCGAGATGGGCATACCATTCCTCAAAGGTGGTCCCCAATTCTATCAAGGCCTTCTCCCCCTGTTCCTTTGTGGGCGGCTTGCCGTGCCACTCGTATTTATCGTACATAAAGGAAACCCCCTTGCCCATAATCGTGTGGGCCAGAATCACCGTCGGTTTTCCCTTGATCTTGCGCGCTTCGGCAAAAGCCGATAAAAGCTCGTCAAAATTATGTCCATCCACCTCTATGACGTGCCAGCGGAAGGCCCGGTACTTGTCTGCCAGCGGTGCGATTCCCATCACATCTTCGACCCGCCCGTCAATCTGAATTTGGTTGTAATCGATGATGCCGCACAAATTATCCAGCTTGTAATGCCCGGCCGACATCGCTGCCTCCCAGATGGCTCCTTCCTGCTGCTCCCCGTCGGACATCAAGGCATAGACCCGCCGCGGATTGTTATCCAGCCGGGAACCGAGCGCCGCCCCCACGGCAATCGAAAGCCCCTGCCCCAATGAGCCGGAGGAAACCTCCACCCCGGGTGTGTCGAGCGAAGAAGGATGCCCCTGCAGATGCCCGTCGAATTGGCGGAATTTCAGCAAATCGCATTTCGGGAAATATCCTGCTTCCGCCAACAAGGAATAATGCACAGGGGTGACGTGGCCGAACGACCAAAACCACATATCCCGTCCCTCCCATTTTGGGCGGCGCGGGTCGTAGGTCAATTCGTGGAAAAAGAGGGCCGTGCCGACGTCCGCAAAGGAAAGCGGCCCGCCGGTATGGCCCGATTTGGCGGGGACCAGCATCGTGATGATATCCCGCCGGACCTCGAGGGCCTTCTGCTTCAGTTCCGGAATCGTTAGGTTGTATGGATTCGCCAATTTTGCTCCTTATTTTGAAGCCCGGAATATACCCCCCGTCCCCTGGGTGTCAAATCTTTTCACCCTTTCAAGATAATATTTTCAAAAAGGCAATCCAAGCCCTATTTGTGAAAAAAATCACAGGGGAGTCCTTGAACCTCCCGGCGGTTTTCAACGGCAAACGGTTCTTTGCCAAACAATCTTAGCCTTCCCCCTTAACTCTTTGATACTTCCATCGTTAACTATAACCCCATCCGAAACCCTACGCCTTTGCTGGTAGGGCATCTGTGAACGAATCCGGCGGATGGCCTGCTCGCGGGTAAGCCCCTTGGCCATCAGGCGTTTCACTTGAACTTTCTTGGGGGCGTGAACCATCAACAAGAAGTCCATTTTAACTGGAATTTTCCATTCCGCCAAAAGCGCGGCGTCGATGACGATGGCTTTGCATCTTTTCTTTCGGGCCTGGGCCACCTCTTTTTTCAAAAGCTTCAAGAGCGGCGGGTGGACAATGCGGTTGAAGCGGGAAAGTGTACTTTTACTGACGAAAACCTTCGGCCCCAAAACCTTGCGATCGATTTTGCCCTTGGAAATGATTTCGGGGCCGAACATTAAAACGAGTTTCTTCTGGACCGACTTATCCTCCAAAACCCACCAGCCCAGTTCGTCACCGGAAATGACACAAGCACCCCACTTTTTGAAAAACTTGGCGACGGTGGTTTTGCCGGAGGCGATGCCGCCGGTCAGGCCGATGACGGGGACTTGGGCTATGCTTTTGCCTCCAGCCAGTTGGGTCCTGTGCCGATGTCCACTTTCAGAGGAACTTTCAGTTCAATCACACCCTCCATTTTTTCTTTCACCATTGCCTTCAACCATTCCAATTCCGAGCGGTGAACGTCAAAAACCAGTTCATCATGCACCTGCAAAATCATCTTCGATTTCTTTCCCCCCATTTCGGCGTCCACGGCAATCATCGCCGCCTTGATAATGTCCGCCGCCGACCCCTGCAGGGGGGTGTTGATGGCCGTCCGCTCGGCAAAGGAGCGGAGTTGAAAGTTTTCGGAGTTAATCTCCGGGATGAAACGCCGCCGCCCCAAAAGGGTGGTGACGAACCCTTGCTCCTTCGCCTGGGCGATGGCTTTTTGCTGAAAATCCCGCACCCCCGGATAGCGGGCAAAGTAGGTATCCATAAACGCTTTGGCATCCTTTGGATCCATCTCGGTCTGCTGCGCCAGCCCATAGGCCGAACCGCCGTACACGATGGAAAAATTGGCGATTTTCGCCACCCGCCGCTGCTCGGGACTGATTTTCTTCGGATCGACGCCAAAAACCTCCGCCGCCGTGCGGGCGTGGATGTCCTCGTCCCGGTTGAAGGCCGCTATCATCGCCTCATCTTCCGCGTAATGCGCCAGAAGCCGCAGCTCGATTTGCGAATAGTCAGCGGATAGAATCTGGTACTCCGGCCCGCTGGGAATGAATGCCTTGCGGATTTCCCCGCCCCGTTCCGTGCGGATGGGAATGTTCTGCAAGTTCGGCTCGACGGAGGAAAGCCGCCCGGTGGCGGCGATGGTCTGGTTGTAGGAGGTGTGCAGCCGCCCGGTGGAGGGCTTGACGGAGGCAGGCAGGGCATCCACGTAGGTCGATTTCAGCTTGTAAAGGGAACGGTATTCGAGAATGATGCGCGGCAGATCGTGCTCCTTGGCCAGCTCTTCCAAAACGCCGACGTCCGTGGACAAGGCCGTCTTCTTGGCAGTTTTCCGTTTGGACTTGAGCCGCAGTTCTTCGAACAAAACCTTCCCCAATTGTTGGGGTGAATTGATGTTAAACTCATGCCCGGCCAAATCGTAAATTTTGACAGCAAGTTCATCCAAATCCTTCTGCAGTTCTTTGGACATCTCCGCCAGAAGTTCGACGTCCAGTTTGACGCCGTTGGCCTCCACCCGCACCAGAACCGGAATCAGGGGGGCTTCGACTTTCCAGTACAGTTCATCCAGTTTCGCTTCGCGCAATTTCGGCTCCAGAACTTCGTACAGCCGAAAAGTGAAATCGGCATCCTCGGCCGAATACTCGGTGGCTTCGGCAATGCCGGTCTCGGCAAACGACTTTTGCTTCTTGCCGGAGCCGATCAAATCGGATATCGGAATCATGGTGTGGTTGAAATATTTCAAGGCGAGAAAGTTGAGCCCGTGCTGGCGGCTGGAAGGGTCGAGCAAATAGGAGGCGAGCATGGTGTCGAAAAGCCGGTTTTCAATCTCCAAACCGGCCCGCTTCATTACTTGAAAATCATATTTGATGTTCTGTCCAACCAAAGTGAATCGAGGATTGGCAAGCACCGGCTTCAACGTCTCCAGAACCTCCCTCAAAGCAAGATTCTTCCCCTCGGTGTGGCCGACGGGAATATAAAACGCCTCCTTCTCACGGACGGCCAAAGAGATTCCGGCTAAATCCGCTTCCAGGGGATCCAGGGCCGTGGTCTCCGTGTCGAAAGCAAATTTCTCCTCTTCTTTCATCCGTTCGGCCAGCTTTTTCAAATCGGCGAGGCTTCCGACGGTCTCGTAGCGGACCTTTTCCTTCTTTTCAGGCATCTCGCCGACAAATTTCAAAAGCGCCCGGAACTCCATCGCGATGAAATAATCCTTCAGTTCGACCGGGTCGAAGGGCCGCCGCTTGAAGTCCTCCAATTTCCAGTCGAACGGCACGGCGGTGTCGATGGTCACCAGTTTTCGGGATAACAGTATCTCCTCTTTGTGCCCCAAAACGTTCTCCCGCAGTTTTTCTTTCTTGATTTTGGGGGCCGCTTCCAAAAGCTTGTCAACCGTGCCGTATTCCTTTATCAAATCCACGGCGGTTTTCGGTCCCACACCCGGTATGCCCGGGACGTGGTCGGAAGCATCCCCCATCAAGGTCAGCAAATCGATTATCCGCTCCGGCGGCACTCCCATTTTCTGCTCCACGCCCCGCTCGTCCAGAAATTCTATCTCTTCTCCCCCTTTTTGGGGAATCATCATCACGATGCCGTCTCCCACTAACTGCATAAAATCCTTGTCCCCGGCCACAATCACGGTTTGCACCTTTTCTTTGGAGGCGGCAACCGCGATGGTGCCGATGAGGTCGTCCGCTTCGTACCCGTCCAGCTCGACCAAGGGCAAATTCATCTTCTCCACCAATTCCCGGATTTTGGGGAGCTGGGTGACCATCTCCTCCGGCATCTTGAGCCGGGTCGATTTGTACTCCGGATAGATCTTATGCCGGAAGGTGGGGGCCTTGGTGTCGAAAACCACCGCGAGATAGTCCGGCTTCTGCTCGTTGATGATTTTGAACAGCGAATTGGCGAAGCCGAAAACCGCCGAGGTGTTTTCGCCGCGGGAGTTGATTAAAGGATTGCGGATGAAGGCAAAATAGGAACGGTAGGCCAGGGCCGAGCCGTCCACCAAAAAAAGGCGCGGGCGCTTCTCCATCCGCAAAAATATAAGAAAAACACCTCCAAAAATGAAAAAAGGCCGCCCCCCCTCGGGCGGCCCGGAAAAAAACTCCTTCGGAGAACCTACGGGTTGACCAGCGACTTGCGCGGCGGAGTTCCGGGGCTGGTCTTCTGTGCGATATTCAGCTTTTGCAACGCCTCATCAATCCGCTTGATTTTCCGGTTCGCTTCATCCAGCTTTTCGTTGACTTTTACCACGGTATAAGCCAACGCGATTACTGAAAGCGCAATGGCCACCGACGTGACGTCACCCATACGTTCTCCTTTATTAACCCCTCCTTTATCTAATCGGCGGCGGAAGGATGTTCCTTAACACCGTAGACCCGACGGAGGGAATATCGGCAGGGTAGCCGCGGCAGACCGTACTGAAGCCAAAAACCGCCCCGTAAACTTTTCAGTTGACATCCGTCGAAAAATGATGTTATTATTTGCGCCTATGCCGCGTTGGCTGGAAGCCGCCTTGGCCGTTTTTTTCCTGGTACTGACCGCCCCCCTGTGGGTTTTTCTGATTATCTGGATTAAGCTGGACAGCAAAGGCCCCGCCTTTTTCCGCCAGTTGCGCGTGGGAAAGGACGGCCGGCTTTTCTGGCTCTGGAAATTCCGCGGAATGGTGGAAAACGGCACCAACGGCCACCACCATCATTCCAACGTCTCCGGCAAGGACGATCCGCGCGTCTCCCGGGCGGGCCGTTTTCTGCGGGCCACCAAAATGGACGAACTCCCCCAGTTGATCAACATTCTTAAAGGGGAGATGTCCTTCGTCGGCCCCCGCCCCGAAGTGCCGGAAATGATAGAAAAATACCCCCCCCGCGCGCTGGATATCTTGGCCTTCAAACCGGGGCTCACCTGCCCGGGGACGTTGACCTATGTGTTGCAAATGGAACAGTTTCTCCCCCCAAACGGCGAGGCGGAGGGTTTTTACTTGCAAAATATCGTGGAGAAAAAAGCCCGCTTGGATTTAATGTACTTGCAGAAGGAAAATGTGGTGGAAGACCTGCGCTTGATTTTCGTTTCCACCCCGTGGGCCATTCTTAAACGGGCCGGCAGCCGGTTGATGGCGAACGGAAAAACGCCCCCCCTCTTTTCGGAAGAGCCCCTTCCTCAAATCAAAGAAAAAGTTTCGATCTAAAGCGATTCCACGTAAATCAGCCGCAGCTCCCGGCCAAAGCTCCCCACCCCGGTGCGGTTCTGGAACATGTCCCTAAAATCCGCCTCCAGCCACAGATTTTCGTTAAAAAGCCAGCGGATGCCGAGATTGAGATACCCCCAGCCCCGCCCGTAGGGCACCTGGTCACGGTCGTCGTCAAAGGCAAAATCGTATTCCGCCAAAAGGGCGACGTAGTTCGAAATCCGGGTATCCTGCCCCACAAAAAAGTTCGGGCTTTTATCGCCGTCCTTTTCCGCCTCGAAGGGGTTGTAGTTGATTCCGCCGTGAAAACCGGCCGCCAGCCCCCGCAGGTTGTAGGTTTTCGAGACGACGGCAAAAAACCCTTTTGATTTGATTAGATACCGGTCCAAACTGTCGTCCCAACGGCCGTATCCCTGCCGGTCGTACCCCGCGGCAACGGCCGGGAAATACCAGTTTTCCTCGATGATTTTGAACTTGGCGAAAAACTCCACTCTGGGGTTCCAGTCGGGCGGCTCGTCGCTGACCAGGTTCTGCGCCCCGTAGGAGACGCCGAACATGAAGCGGTTGAAAACCCCGATGTTCAACGCCAGCTGCGCCCCGCCGGATGGATAAACCCGGGCATCCGCTTCAAAAACCCCCCGGGGCAAAGTCGCCGCCGTGGGGGCGTCAATCACCCGCCTTGGTTCCAAAAGATTAGTGCGGGGATAGCGCTCGGACGGGCTGTCAATCCGCCGGGTGTCGGCCCAGGCATTGGACAAAAAGCAGAGAAAAACCAAAGCTGCAACTGCGGAAGTTTTCTTCCCAAATCCTCTTTGGTTCAGGCGCGTCTTCATTTTCATCCCTCCTCGCCTTAAAGTGATGCTTAAATAGAAGCGCCCGAACCGGTTTGTCAACAGAAATTTATGCTTGTGAAAAAAATATTTTTTAGACTGCTGGAAAATCGGCATGCCAAAAGGGGATCTATTGTTTCTTTCGATACAACCCTTTTTTTCGGATATACCGCTCCACCGCTTCGGGCACGAGGTAGCGGATGGTCCGTCCGGCGCGAACACGGGCGCGCAAATCGGTGGCGGAAATCTCCAGTCGAGGATTGGACAGCCAGACGGCGTGCTCCAGCCAAACCGGAAGTTTTTCGTCAGTCAGCGGCCGATGGGCAAAAACCGGCCGGGCCATGGAAAAGACCTTTTCCGGCTCCTTCCAACTCGAAAGTTCCGAAAGATTGTCGGAGCCAAGAAGCAGAAAGAAATGGGCGTGCGGATGTTTTTGGCGCAAAAGGGGCAAAGTTTCAACGGTATAAGAAAGCCCACCCTTCTCTTTTTCAATGGTCAAAACTTTGAATCGCTTATTTCCGCGAACGGCCAGCCGCAGCATGGCAAGCCGGCGCGCAAAAGGGCTGACCCTCTCCCCTCTCTTATGGGGCGGGCGAAAAGCGGGTATAAACCAGATTTCATCCAGTTTTAATTCATCCAAAGCGGTTTGCGCTAAAACCAGATGGGCAAGGTGCGGGGGGTCAAAGGTCCCTCCCAGAAGCCCGATTTTAGTGCGGGCTTTGGGCATTTATTTGGAATCAGTCGCGGCTAACTTGGAGTTTTTTTTTAGCTTTTCTCGAATCTCGTTGGAATATTTATGGGAAGGATACACGGACAAAAACGCCTCGTACTTGGCGCGGGCCTCGGTAAACTTTTTTTCTTTCTCAAGAGACAAAGCATAAAGATACAACGCCTCCGGCCCGTAGTTCGACTCCCCGTATTCGTCGATGACCCCTTGCAGATAAATCCGGGCCGCCTCCCAGTCCCCCATTTTGAAATAAAGCCGGCCGATGGAAAAATCCTTCTTCGCCAGCCGGTCCAAGGCGGTTGCCAGAAGCGCCCGGGCTGAATCGGCGTAGATACAAGTCGTCCATTCATCCAGAAAGCCCCGCAACGCCTCCACCGCGGCGGCGGCATCCTTCTGGTCATAGGCCGGGTTTTTGGGGGCCAGCAAAAACTGCGACCAGAGGCCGTAGTATTCCGCCTGGCAGGCCAAAGGACTCGAAGGGAAATTCCGGCCGATTTTTCCAAACTCCTCCCGCGACAGGACGTAAAGCTCCTGCTTGAAGTAGGAATACCCCAGCATGAACTGGGCCGTGTCCACGGCCGGATGGCCGGGATAATTCAAAATCATTTTGGAAAGTTCGGCGGAGGCCTTGGCCCATTTTTTCTTGGCGAAAAGCTCCCGGCACTTGGCCATCTGCTCCGGCGCGGGTAAAACGGCCTCCTCCCCGTTGCGCGCTCCGCCGCAGCCCGAAAGGGTCAAAAGCAAAAGTAAAACGATTCTTTTCAAATCAACCTTCCGCCGCCAGAACCGGATAGCGCAAAGCCAGCCGTTGGTAATGGGCCTTCACTTTTCCGGAAAAATCAGTGGGGAGGGGAACCCCGGCGGAAATCCAGCGCGCCACCTGCTCCTCTCCGTAGTTGTAGGCCGTAAGGGTGGCATCAATATCCCCGAACCGTCTTCCCAGCTCCCAAAGGTAATACCCCCCCAGGTTGATGTTTGTTTCCGGCTCGTGCAAACGCTCCAGCGCCTCCCAGGAAAGCCGTTGCCGCAAAATAATGCCGAACGCCACCGAGGGTTTCACCTGCATCAAACCGACCGCCCCCATGTGGGAAACGGCCCCCTTCTTGAAGGAGCTTTCGGTCATGATCAAAGCGGTAATCCAGAGCGGCGAGACCTCGAGGTTTTCCGACCAGTTCCAGACCGCCTGGGCGATTTTCACCTGTTCCTCCTCCGAAAAGCCGGAGGAAAGTTCCTTCACCGTGCGGAAGGTCTCCAGCCGCATCTCCAGCTCCCGGATCCGCCCCTCGTTGATTAAAAGTTTCCGCTCCAGGCCGATCCGTTCGTAAATCAAAAAACCAAGCGCCGCGGTTTCCAGTAAATAGACCGCCAACCCGAAAAGAAAAACCGGCATCGGCAGCCGCAAACTCCGCCGTCTTTTCTTTTTGGGCAAAGCCGGACGTACGGAAAAAACCGGCTCCGCCGTCTGCCCGAATCTGTCCTTCATCCGTCCGATTCGCATCGCTTCTCCGTTATATAAGGTCGGCTCTCCCGGCCCGTCCGTTCACTAAAGGGTCAGGTCGGTCACCTTCACCCCGGCCGGCACTTCGAAGGAAAACTTCTTGGGGCTTATTTTCAAATTCCGCGCCGTGCGCAAAAACTTGACGGTGACCGAATCCCCCGCCTCCTCCCAGCTCATCGTGTGGATGAGATAGCTTTTGGGATGAAAGGAAAGCAGCAGGGGGGGATTTCCGGAATCCCGCGCCTTGGGCGAAAGCCGGAGAACGACCGTGCTGGAATTCTCCTTGACGACCTCTCCCCGAAAATCCTTCATCAATTTGTCCAGCACCTCCTTGGGACGGAACGGGATCTCCGCCTTGGCGGTTCGTTGCTTTTGAACCTCCTTCTCATTGGGACGGTAGACCCACAAGTAGGCCCCGTCATACACCTCCACCCGGCCGGGCAAAATAAGCCGCCAGCGGCGCTCGTCCGCCCAGAACTCCCCGCGGTGGGTGTCCGACTTTTTGAAAACGGTGTGCAATGTTTTTTGCTCAAACCGGACGTACAGCCGCTCGGCGTCGTTGTAATGCTGGTACAGCTTGGAAAGCCACTCCCCCGCCGTGTTGGCCAAAACGAGGGCCGGAGAAACGGCCAGAATGAACGCGAACAAAGTAATCTTTCTCATTTCAATTCGCAGGCGGCAGCGGAGCCGAACCCTGCTTCGCCAGATAATCCTTGTCCACCAAGACCTCCCGCGCCTTGGAGCCGTCGTACGGCCCCACGATTCCCGCCGCCTCCAATTGGTCGATGAGCCGTGCCGCCCGCTGGTAGCCGACTCCTAAACGCCTTTGCAGAAGCGAAACCGACCCCTGCCGGTGGCGCACGACCAGCTCGACCGCCTGGCGGAATAAATCATCCGGACGGTCGTCGTTGGTCTCCTCTTCCAACTCCGCTTCCGGCGTGACGGCAAAATTGTCCATCGGCGGCACCTCGTAGTTTTGCGCCTTCAAAAAGCCGACCAGCTCCTCCGTCTCGGAACCGGAAATGTACGCCCCGTGAATCCGCTCCGGCTCCGGCCGCCCGGTGTACATAAAGAGCATGTCCCCGGAGCCCAAAAGTTTCTCGGCACCGTTGGCATCCAGAATCGTTCTGGAATCCACCTTGGATGCGACTTGAAAAGCGATGCGCGAGGAGAAATTCGCCTTGATAAGCCCGGTGATGACGTCCACGGAGGGGCGCTGCGTGGCCAAAACGAGATGGATGCCGACCGCCCGCGCCATCTGCGCCAGCCGGGTGATTAAAGTTTCGGTTCGGGTGGAGACGGACGACATCATCAAATCCGCCAGCTCATCCACAATGATGACCAAATACGGCAGCCGCTCGTTCGCCTTCTTTTTCTTGTTGTAATCCTCGATGTTGCGAACGGAGGCCTTCGCCAAGGCACGGTACCGCTCCTCCATTTCGATGACGGCATCCGCCAAAACCTTCTCGGCAATGCGCGGCGAAGTAACCACCGCCCGTTCAAGGTGCGGAATCCCGGCATAAACCGAAAGCTCCAGCATTTTCGGGTCGATGAAAATAAACCTAAGCTCCGCCGGGTGCTTGCGGTAGAGCAAACTGGTAATGAGTACATTCAAGCAAACCGACTTTCCGCTTCCGGTGGCGCCGGCGATTAAAAGATGCGGCATCTTGGCCAAATCATACGTTAAGGCCTCCCCGCCGATGGTCTTGCCCAGAGCCATCGGCAGCCGCATCCCCTCATCGGCAAAAGCGCCCGAGGCCAAAATCTCCTTCAAATAAACCGTTTGGGGGTTCGGATTGGGAACCTCGATCCCCACCGCCGCCTTGCCGGGGATGGGAGCGACCACCCGAATCCGCTTGGCCTGCAAAGCCAGGGCCAAATCATCCGCCAGCGAGACGATTTGGTTGATTTTAACCCCCGCCGCCGGTTTGAACTCAAAACGGGTGATAATCGGCCCCGGATGGGCTTCAATCTGATCTTCGATTGCCACGCCGAAGGTGGCTAGGGTCTTTTCCAAAGTATCCGAAAGCCGCCCTATTTCTTCCCGAGTGATGCCCCGCTGCCCCTGCGGCGGGTCGGCCAAAAGCGCCAAAGATGGATACTCATATTTCCCCAAATCCGGATCCGGCGTCTTGACGATTTTAAGCGTGTCGGAAAGTTCTTTGAAAAAACTCTCCTGCTGCACCGGCACGGCCCCGCCCACTTTTTTCTTCGGCGGCACAACTACTTCTTCCGATTCAGCGACTTCTGGAGCCAGTACCGCCGCCCCGGCTTTGCCCGTTCGGGAAACCTCCGCTTGGCGAGCTCCTTCTATCTCCACCTTGCCGAAATCCCTGAACGTGTTCCAGAACTTTTTCCAACTCGACTCTTTTTTTACCGCCACGGCCCCTCGAATTGGACGCTCTGCCGCCATCGCCAAATTTGCCTCTTCCTTCGGCTTGGCGGTTGGAAACCTCACCGAGGGGATTTCCGGCTTTTTGAATTTCATCTTCAAAAGCTCCGGCTTGAACAAAACAACCAAAGCCAGGGCCAATGCCAAAAGCAAAACCACCGCCCCCACCTGTCCGATCAACGCCATTAGGAACGAGGCGATGCCAAAGGAAAAGGCCCCGCCAAAAGTCGGCTCCCCGTCAAATTGATAAAGTTCCTGATGCAGAACCGCATCCACGATGACGGCAAAAAGCACGTAATAGATGACGAACGGCGCCGCCTTGAGGTATAACCGACTCCAGTTTTTCTTCAAAAAAAGCTGGCTGCCAAAAACAAGTGCGAAAAGCCCGAGAACTATGGCGAAAAATCCACTCTGCGCGTAGAAGTTGTACGCCAGCCACGCCCCCAGAATCCCCGCCTTGTTGGCCGTCAGCACTTCCTTGGGGTGAAAAAGCGCCCCGAAAGAGAAGCGGGAAAGCTTTTCGTTATCCGAGCTGTCGTAGGTAACGAGCGAAATTAAAAGCAAAAGCCCAAAGAAAACCCCCAAAAGCCCGGCCACTTCCCAGCGGAAAAACGGGCGAAAGATGCGCCCGATTTTGGCGCTGTTATCCTTGGTTTTTTTGAAGAATCCTTTTTTGCTTTTTTCGGCCATAAATATTATACGGGGCTAAACAAGTGATAGACGAATAGACATCGAGCCATCCCCATTCACTGCCAAATGTAACACCCATTCCTATTTTCGTCAAATAATTTAAGCCCCTGAAGGGTAACTTTATCTTGAAGAATTACAAGGCCTTGGAAAAATTTGGTTTAGTCGCAAGGAAACGGTATATCACGATACCATCGATTTAACAGTATAACCATATCCGCAGGGGTTACCTGTCCGTCGCAGTTGCCGTCCGCCCGGTGAGGGGGCGCCGGAAACGGCTCGCCAAGAAAGACCGTGTTAAGTTCAAGCACTATATCCACCATATTTATAATCCCATCAAAGTTCAGATCTCCCTTTGCAGGGTGGGGCGTGCCTACCGACACAAAAAGATGCCAAAGGGATTGATCAAAAGGATCCCATCGGCTGTCAATCCAAGCCACAAAAACTTTCTCCGTTTCGTTGACCCAAATTGAAGGGGACTCGTGGACAACAAAGTTTGTATCATCCGGGATAGCGTCCACAAACGGCACAAAAGTTTGACCGCTGTCGCGGCTATAGGAAAACCAAATATGGTCGAAATAAGGACCGCCGGGTGTTCGGCGATGCGTAGCTCGCCATGCCGTGTAAAAGATATTGTTTGCCCAAGCCAATGATGGGTTTTGAGGTTGACCCGAACTGTCAACAACAATACTAGATGAAAACATCTGACCAAGATCACTGCTTACTGAAAAACGCAATGTTTGTTGAAAGATATCATTAACTATTCGAACATCTTCCCAAATTACACCGATAGACATCGTACTAACGGCAATACTCGGATACAAAACACCATCGCTTACTGCCGTGCGTAAATAAAAAGTATTAGCAGAATCATCACTCCTGCTCATAAAAAGTGGTCCGCTATAGGGATCCCAAGCCACATAGACGCGACAACTACTGTCGACTCCAATATCAATACCACCTCCCATAGGCTGTGTGCTATCATTAACCTGTATGTTCGACGTGAAAGTAAGTCCACCATTATAACTTGCGGTTGCAAACACCGCTTTGTGCGGTTGGCCGGGATCAGTTCGCTGGTCCCGCCAAGCAATGAATATTTGACCTTTATTATTAACTGCTATTGCTGGTTTTTCCTGCCCAGTTTGAGGAATGGTATCATCATTCACTTTGATTGCAGGAGTGAAGGTTTGTCCGCCGTCAGTGGATTTGGTAAATCGAATATCCGCGAACTCGTCCTGATAGGCCACATAAACAATTCCGGCTGTATCGACTTTCAAGCTTGCGTTCACAGCTCCAGCAGTTGAATTCACTTGAACTCCTGAATTGAAGGTTTTGCCGCCATCCGTGGACTTGTGGCAATAGGTATGGCCAAGTTGCCTTAGAACATAAACCGTGTCTCCCCGGCCGCCAATGTAATGCCCCCCAGATACCACCCGAACGCGGCTGCTTTGCCCCAAATCCACATCAGGCCCGGGGAAGGTGTAAATATTGGATTGGGCAAAAGCGCCCCCGCTCAAAAGAAATACTGCACCCATCACAATAAGCGGCCAGATTACGTTTATGCGCATCGGATAAGTATTCCCTTGGCTGTAATATACAATGCCGGAAGCTCAAATTGCCTAATTATCGACGTTTCTCTCTGCAAAAACCTGTTGTCAATCAGCAACCTGTTATCGTATAATAAATGCAAGGGTGGGATGGAACTTTACCCCTCCCAACGACTAATGAAGCTTTTTGCCGCCTCGCTGACCGTTCTCTTCGCCACCGCCAACCTCTTTGGCCAAAACCCCCTCTCCAAGGACAGCCGCGTGGGAATCCCACCGTTCGAAGTGGATTTTGCGGCTTTTGCCGATACAGCCAAAGGGAAAAGCCGGCTGGAGGTGTATTACAAACTCCGCAACGTTGGCTTCAGTTTTGTAAAAAAGGGAAGCGAGTACCAAGCCGCCTACGAGGTGGAGGTAAGTCTGGAAGGTGAAAACGGGCGGGAAGTCGCCTCCAAACATAACTCAGAGGAGTTTGCAGTCCCGACCTACGATCAAACCCAGAGTCTGGAAAGCTATCGGCTGAACGCCGCCCATTTCTCTGTAAAACCGGGTAACTACAAGATTAAAATTCATTTGACGGACAACAACTCCAAGGAAATCTCCTCCGCCACGCGGAAAGCCGGCGTGCCGGACTTCACCCGCGGAGAGGTGTCGGTCAGTAACCCCCTTTTCATCGGCGCCTTTGCCGATTCGGCCAACCTCCCCCTCTTCAAAAAAGAGAACCGGACGGTCATCCCCTCCGTCTCCCGCGCCTTTGGCGATCCGGACTCGCTCCTGCATTTTTATTATGAGATTTATTCCAGACAGCCGGAGCCCCGGGCCATCCGCTTGGAATACGAAATTACCCAGCGCCACCACGGGATGTGGACAAGGCAAACCGATTCGCTTAATCTCACCGCCGCCAAAACCCCCGTCTTCGCCAATCTTCCCGTCGGCAAATTCCCCCCCGGCGACTACCGGCTTAAACTGACGGTGCGGGAAGGGAAAAAAGAGCTGGCCAAAGAGGAGGCGGAATTCAAAATGAACTGGAACTGGGAGGCCGCGCTGGTCTACAACTTCAAGGACGTGGTGGACCTCCTGCGCTATTTTTCCCGCGAAACGGACGTGGAACCGCTGGAAAAAACCCCAAAGGAAAAGCGGCTGGAGGCCTGGGACAAATTTTGGAAGGATCGTGACCCGACCCAGGCCACCCGGGAAAACGAGGCCAAAAAGGAGTTCGAACGGCGGGTCCGCTTCGCGGACGCCTATTTCAGCTATATGGGGCTCCCCGGCTGGAAGTCGGACATGGGAAAAATTTACATCCGCTACGGCGAGCCGGATCAAGTGGACGAGGACCAGTCCGGCCTGCGCAACACGAATCCCTTCGTGGCGGAAGACGAGGACCGCTATACCTCCAATGTCACCCGCATCCGCCAGACCGGACACTCCACCCAGACCTGGTATTACTTCAGCTTCCGCCGCGCCTTTTCCTTTGAAGATGTCACCGGCAACGGCAGCTGGGTTTTGCGTCCTCCCTTCGACGGGCGGAGGTTCTGACGCCGTGAAAAAACTGCTGTTTTGTTTGCTGTTTCCTTCCGCGCTTTGGGCCCAGGATACACTAAAGCAAAATTCCCCCTTGAGTGTGGTCACGGACTATGCCTGTTTCCGCGAGGGTGACTCCATTCGGTTGGAAATTTACTACGCTCTCTCCTCCACGGAGCTGACTCTGACGCCGGCCGACAGTCAAACCGGCGGGCCGGGAAAATATCTGGCCTACGTGCTGGCTTATGTCGATTTGTTCACCCCGGAGGGCCGACCTCTCGATTCCCTGTCAAAAACCACCGCCTTCCGGGTGACCCGGATCGACACCACCAACGAGCTTTCCGAAATTTTCGACTTTTGGGTCGCGCCGGGAAACTACAAAGCCCGCCTCTCGGTCTGGGATATGAAAAGCGGCCGCGCGGGGCAGGACACGCTGGAAATCGAAGTGCCGGATTTGCGGAAGGGGATGAGCTTCAGTTCCCTTCAATTGGCCCGCTTGATAACCGACAGAAAACGCCAGCCGGGGGCCAGCTTGTACAAAAAAGGGGACCGGCTGATTGTGCCGAACCCCCCCGCCACCTACAGTTTGGACGACCCGCGCTTGTACTTTTATGTCGAACTGTACGGCCTGGCGCCGGCCCGCCCCGAACTGAAAAATTTTGATCTGGAATATTCCATTCTAAGTCCCGCCGGGGACACACTTAAATCTTCGGGGTTTCACAAGCATCCCAAGGAAGAACCGGCCGCCCTTTCCGCCTCCGTGGATTTGTCGATGCTCCCGCCGGGAATCTACTCGCTTTTCCTTACCGCCCGCGACCCGGCCACCGGCGCCGCCGCTTCCCAGAGCAAAACCTTCCTGCTCTTCCCCCCCTCCCTCCGCCCCCCCGTGGCGGAAGAGGAGCTGGACTATTTTCCCAAGGTCACCCATTTTCTTTTGACCAATCAGGAAAAGGAGATTTACCGCGCCTCCAACCGCACGGGCCAGTTGAACTTCATCAATGAATGGTGGCAAAAGCACGACCCCACCCCCCAGACCCCCGAAAACGAGTACAAATTCGAGGCCTACCGCCGTTTCGCGAAATCAGTGGAGCGCTTCTCCCGCTCCGCCGGGGCGCAGGACGGCTGGCAGACCGACCGCGGCCGGGTGTTGATGCTGTACGGGGAACCGGCCAATATCGAGCAGTCCCCGGCCTCTCCGGATAATCTGCCCTGGCAGAAATGGGAGTACACCCGCCTGGCGGCCGGCAAGCAGGGGCTTTTCGTCTTTGCCGATTTGCGAGGGTTGGGGAATTACGAGCTTGTGCACTCCACCGTCCCGGGGGAAAAGCAAAACCCAAACTGGGAAAATATGTTGAGCCAGAACCTGCTCCGCCGCTGATTTTCAGTTCTTCCCGCCCGGCTCGATTTTCAAAAGCGACTCAAGGAACCGCATCACCTCGGCGCTGTTTTTGCAGAAATATCGCGCCGCCGTTTTCCAGCCCCTCCCCACTGCCACGGAGACATCCTTCGGGCCCATCTGTCGAAACGCCTCCTCGTCCGCATGGTCATCCCCAAAAAAAATTACCAGCGGCGCCCGGCGAAAACCCAGCAGCCGTTCCACTTTCAAAAGCGCTTTCCCCTTGTCCCACTTAACGGCCGGATAAACTTCGAATATTTTCTTGCCGGTTTTAAGCATAAACGCCACGTGATGTCCCCGTATGATTTCCTCCAGCCTTTTTTTCAGCCGCTCCGGCTTCCCTTTGTATTGCCGGTAGTGGATGGCGACAGTCAATGCTTTATCCTCAATACGCACCCCCCGGAATTCCAAACTCAATTTTTTCAGCCAGGGGAGTATCTTTTTAAGCATGGGCACTTTTTTTTGCGCTTCCGGATGCACCCAGCTCTTTTGCAGGGTGACAATCGCCAGCCCGTAATTGGCGGCGTAAAACAACCCGGGGACCCTCACGGCCCGGCGGATATCCTTCAAGCTCCGGCCGGTTAAAAGCCCGACCTTGAATCGGGGCCGCCGGGCAAGGTCGGCCAGAATTTTTTTCTGCCCGGTCGAAAGCCGGGCCAGTTCGGGGGTGGGCTGGATGGGAACCAGCGTGCCGTCGTAATCCAGAAAAACAAGAATTTGATTGGCCGCCCGAATCCGTTTTTCGATTTCCAGGCGCGAGGCGGCAAGCGGCTTCACAGCCGGATGACATCCTTCCCGGGGTGGGACAAGGAAAAGAGAACCGCCAGATAATCCCGCAGATGCCGGGTAATCAAAAAATGCTGTTTGACGTGCTGGTGGCCGTTTTCCCCCAGCTGCCGGGCCGCTTCCGGATGGGTCAAAAGATACTTGATTTTCAAAGCCGCCCCTTCGACCGAATGCACCAAAAGCCCGGTTTGGTTGTGAATGATTTGCAGGGGAATTCCCCCGACGGCGGAGGCGACCACCGGTTTTTTCTTCCAGAGCGCCTCCGCCACGGTCAACGCAAACCCCTCCTTCAGCGATTTTTGCAGAACGACGGTCGAGCCCCGCTGCAGTTTGTTGATTTCCAAATCCGAGAAGGGGGGAAGTTCCAGAATGTGAATGTCGGGGTCTCCGGCCGCCTTTTCCTTAATCTCCGCCAGAACGGCCGATCCTTCCGGGTCGTCGTCCGCCGTCCCTCCGGCCAAAACGAGTTGGCAGTCGGTCCTTTTTTTCACCAGTTGGTAGGCGGCAATCACCCCGAGCGGGTCCTTCAGCCGGTCGAAGCGGGAAATCTGGGTGATAATCGGCCGCTGGGGGTCCAAACCGACCTGTTCAAGATAGGATAGAACCTCTTCTTCCGGGACTTCCCGGTTTTTCAACGCCAGAGGATCGATGGAAGGGGGTATCTGGTATTGGGGTATGGGGAGCTCCTGCGCAAAGCTGGGGGCGGAGAAAATGGAACCGTCGTATTTTTCCACGAACGGCCGCAAAAAATCCCACACCGGCGGATAGGGGGCCGAAATGTCGATGTGGCAGCGCCAGACCCAGCCGGATTTTTTGGTCTTTTTCTCGATAAAGACAACCGGCTGCGGGTCGTGGATGAAGATGAATTCCTCCTCGAAACGGAAACTTTCCGCCTGTGTGCGGGTGTGGGAAAGAAAATGCTCCTGGACCTCCGGCGAAAGCTCCACCGGTGTTCCGTGCAGGGCGTTGTGAATCGCCTTGGTGATGCCGAAAAACTCCGCCCCCCCTTTCAAAACTTCCCAAGAGGTACGGACCCCCAGCTCATTGAAAAGCGGCACCAGCCGCTGCAGAATTTCCGCGACCCCTCCGCCGACGGCCGTGGAATTGACCATCTTGACTCTCTTTTTGGCCAGATGCCCCGCCAGCCGTTTCATCAGTTCAATCGGCTGCGGCCCGATGACCGGCTCGTAATCGGACAGTCGTATTTCCACGGCTACGGTTTCCCGGGCGTTTTCTTTTCGAAAAGCCCGCGCACTTTTCTAAACAGCTCGCTCTCCTGCAAAAACCGCCCCACCCCGGTGGTCTGCGGGTAGCTTCCCAGCTTCGCCACCACCCGCTCCTTGGCGAGTTCCCGGTCCACCAGCCCCAAAAGTTTCTGCCGGGTCTGCTCCAGCGTGTTGATGTAGGGGTCGATCTGGGCAATCTGGGCGGCCAGCTTCTCCTTCCCCAAACATTCCGCCACCCAGTTGGAAAAATCGTTTCCCGGCGCCTCGTCCCGCAGATGGGCTTCGATTAAATGGTAGTACAGGCTGTTTAAGTCCACCCGAAAAAGCCCTTCCCGGAACTCGGCCAGGCTGGAGGCCGTGTGGCCGGTGGGAACCACGATGTTGATCGATTTGCGGAAATGAAACTCCAGCCCGGGCAAAACCTCCCGCTCGGCCCGCTTTCCACCCTGGCTTTTCAAAATGGCCAGAATCTCGGCCCGAAGGGCTTCAATGGAGGTGAAGTGGCGCAAGTCCACGAACGCCAGCCGTTCCCCCAACCCCTTTTCCAAGAGAATCTCCGCCGCCCAATAGGCAAAATCGGAGGGGTACTCCCGCGCCAGAAAATGGTGCTCCCGCACGTAGTCGTGGGTGTGGAAGAAAATGACAGCCGCCTCCGCCCGCTCCACCTCCTCGGCCAGCTGGCGCACGGTGCGCGCCGTCCGCCCGGTCAGCTCCACCAGCGGGACGGAACTGAAAAAAACGAAGCTTTTCGCCGGCCCGTTCATCTATTTCGCCGCGCCGGAGCTTTCTTCCTTTCGGAAAAGCTCAATCACCAAATCCCGCGCCATCTCCCGGCAGCCCAGGCCGAAGGCCAAGGCAAAAGCTAAAGCGGCCGCACCGATCGGGATTAAGACCAGCCACAGGGCAAACTGGGCCGCCAGCCCCAGCTGTTCCATCGCCATCAATGCCACTACAATCAGGGTGGCCCAGCGAAAAGCCCGCGACCAGAAAGCCGGGCGGTCCAAAGCCATTCGCTGCAAAAGCTCCCTCAGGGCCGCCTCCACCAAAAAAGCCAGAAGGAAACCGAAGACGAAAATTAAAAGGGAAACGAAGATGCGCGGCACGGTCCCCAAAAGCCGCTCCATGATCCCCGCCCCCACCGGCAGCCCGATCACCTCGATGGACAAAACGGTGGTGAGCAGCAAAAACAGCCAGAATACGAAATGTCCGGCCAGCTCCCGCGGCGACAGCCGGTGTCCGGGCAGAAACCCTCTCGGCTCCGGCCCGGGCATCCCCTTGAACGGAAACCGGATGATTATATGGCGGAAAAATCGCGCAAGCACCCACCCGGCCAAAAAAACCGCCGCCGCCACCAAAAGCGTCGGCAGAAAGGCGAAAAAGTCGGCAAAAATTTCCGCAATTCGGTCCGCTACCAAGCGCAGTTTTTCTTCAAACATGCCTGTCTCCTATTCGTTTTGACGTTTCCGGCCGGTTTTTTGGAAGTATTACACCAGCCGCCGGTTCAGTTCGGTGATGATTTTCCCCGCCCAGCGGTAAATGTTATTTTCCATTACGGTCTCCCGCATCCGTTCCATTCGCCGGGCCTTTTCCTCCGCCGGCATTTCCAAGGCGGCCTTCAAGGCGTCCGCCAGTTCGTCCGTGGCGTAGGGGTTTACCAAAACCGCTTGTTCCAGCTCCCGCGCGGCGCCGGTGAAATGGCTTAACACCAGAACCCCTTCCCCGTCCTTCCTGGCGGCGACATACTCCTTGGCCACCAAATTCATCCCGTCGTGCAGCGAGCTGACCAGGCATAAATCGGCCACAAGATAATACGCCGTCACCTCCTCGGGCGGCAGGTGGGTGCGGTGCAAAAGAACCGGCTGCCAGTCGGCCGTGCCGTGCTTGCGGTTGATTTCACCCGCCAGGTTTTCAATGGTAAGATTGTACTCCTTGTACTTCTGGATTTCCGTGCGCGAGCCGGGTCCGAGCTGCAAAAAAACGAAGCGTTCCCGGTATTCCGGATATTTTTCAAAAAAACGGTCCACCGCGGCCAGCCGTTCCGGAATCCCTTTGATGTAATCCATCCGGTCGATGCCGATTCCCACTTTCATACCGTTCAGGCGATGCTCCGCCCGCAGCTGGGCGGAGCGCGCGGAGGTTTCGCCGCATCCGGCCATTTTATCCACCTGGGCAAAATCGATGCTGATGGGAAAGGGGCGCACCAAAGTTTCCATCCCCCCCCGGAAGACCGAGTTCCGCTCATAGTCCACCTTGGCCTCGATGCTCCGCTCGACGGTCTCCAAAAAATTCTGGCAGTGGTAGCGGATGTGAAACCCCAGCAAATCATTCCCCAAAAGCCCGTCCAAAATCTCCTCCCCCCAGGGGCAAATGCGGAACGCCTCCCGGTTGGGCCAGGGAATGTGCCAGAACTGCGCCACCACCAGTTCCGGCCGGCGCTTTTTCAAAATCCGGGGCAACAGGACGAAGTGGTAGTCCTGGATGAACACAAACCCGGTGTCCGACCCCATCTCCTCCAGAACGGCGTCGGCGAATTTCTCATTTACCCGGCGGTAGGCCTCCCAGTCGGACTGGCGGAAAACCGGCTGGGTGAAGGCGATGTGGCAGAGCGGCCAAAGCGCCTCGTTGGCAAAGCCGTAGTAGTACCCCTGTTCTTCTTCCGGCGTGAGCCAGACCCGCCGCAGGGTGTAGGCGTATTTTCCGGGGGGAACGGCGATGCGCGAGTGCCCGTCCACCACCTCCCGGTCCGCCTCGCCGGAGCCGTGCGCCACCCAGATGCCGCCGCAGGCCTGCAAAACCGGATCCAAGGCGACCGCCATTCCGGAAACCGGCCGCTCGCAGACGATTCCCTGCGGGCCGAACCGGTGCACGTACGGTTCCCGGTTGGAAACGGCAATGAATTTATGTTCGCCGATTTTGGCGCGGACGGCCTCCTTCAAGGCCGCGCTGTCCCATACCATAATTCCTCCGTTGGCTTCCCATCCACCCTTCCCCTTTCGTTTGGTCAGGCGGTTTTCGTTGGAGAAAACCGGCTGGTTTTTCCGGCGCGCGGGCCGGAGGATGCCCCCTTGATGTCAAAGCAAGCCGCAAAGCGGCACAAGCCAATCTAAAAGGGCCGCGGCGGGCAGGCAAGAAAAATCGGCGGTTGTTCTGGTATTTTTTGCGGCCTCTGCCCGCCGCCTCAATCTTATACACGCAAAATCCATTCTTGCCTTAGGTTCAATTCTGTTCTAATTTCGGGAAAATGGCCGACGCCAGAACCAAAGCCCGCGTCGAAAAACTGCGGGAGCTTGTCAACTATCACAACTATCGCTACCACGTTTTGGATTCACCAGAAATTTCGGACGCCGAATTCGACCGGCTTTTCGACGAGTTGGTGGATCTGGAAAAAAAACATCCGGAGCTGGTGACACCGGACTCCCCCACCCAGCGGGTCGGCGCCGAGCCCTCGGACGAGTTCCGTTCCGTTCGCCACCGGCTGCCGATGCTCTCCTTGAACAAGGTGACGACGGAAGAAGAGTTCGCCGATTTCCACCGCCGCGTGCTCGAGTTGGGAGGCATAAAGGAATCGGAAGTGGAATACGTGACCGAGCCGAAATGGGACGGACTGGCGGTCGAACTGGTTTACGAGAAAGGGGTTTTTATTCAAGGTTCGACACGGGGGGACGGCGTCACCGGCGAGGACGTGACGCCGAATTTGAAAACCATAAAATCGATTCCCCTGCGGCTGTCGGAAGAGAAGGCCGAAGCCCCCAAACTTTTGGAGGTGCGCGGCGAGGTGATTTTTCCGAAGGAGGAATTCGAGAAGTTGAACCGCGCCCTGGCTAAAGCGGGGGAGGAGGTTTTCGCCAACCCCCGCAACGCCGCCGCCGGCGCGGTGCGTCAACTGGATCCAAAAATCACCGCCTCCCGCCCGCTTGTCTTTTTGGCCTACGGCACGGGGGAAATCGAAGGCGCTCATTTCGACACACACTTTGAAACGATGATGGCCGTAAAGATTTGGGGCTTCCGCACCAGCCGGGAAATCAAGATTTGCCGCACCCCCGGCGAGGTTCAAAAGGAATTCGAAAAAATCAAAGCCGCCCGCGATAAAGCGGAATTTGAAATGGACGGCATCGTGGTGAAGGTGAACCAGCTTAAAGTCCAGCGGCGCATGGGGGAACTCTCCCGCTCCCCCCGCTGGGCCGTGGCTTGGAAATTCCCCCCGCAGCAGGCCAAAACCAAGGTGCTGGATATCATCGTGCAGGTCGGGCGCACCGGTATCTTAACGCCGGTTGCCGTTTTGGAGCCGGTGCGCGTCGGCGGCGTGGAGGTTAGCCGCGCGACCTTGCACAACGAGGATGAAGTGGCCAAAAAGGATATCCGCATCGGCGATGCGGTCTTCATCCAGCGGGCCGGCGACGTGATTCCAGAGGTGCTGGGGGTGGACAAATCCCGCCGCACGGGGCACGAAAAAATTTTCAAGATGCCGGCGAAGTGCCCCGTGTGCGGCTCCAAGGCCGTGCGCTTGCCGGGGGAGGCCGCCACGCGCTGCACCGGCTTGGCCTGCCGGGCCCAGTTGGTGGAGCGGATTGCCCATTTTGTCTCGAAGGGGGGGATGAACGCCGAGGGGCTCGGCATCCGCTGGGTCGAACAGCTCGTGGACAAAAAACTGATTGCCGACCCGGCCGATTTGTACTTCCTCGAAAAATCGGACTGGATGAAACTGGACAGGATGGGAGACAAACTCGCTTCCAATCTGCAAAAGGCCATCGAGTCCTCCAAAAAACCGGACCTTCCCCACTTTCTTTATGCCTTGGGCATCCGCAATGTCGGCGAGCATTTGGCCCAAGTGCTGGCCCGGCACTTTGGCAGCGTCGAAGCCTTGATGGCCGCCTCGGAGGAAGAATTGACCCAAGTGCGCGAAGTCGGCCCCATCGTCGCGAAAAGCATCACCAGCTTCTTTTCGGATGCCGCCAACCGGAAGGTGATTGAAAAATTGAAGAAAGGGGGCGTCGTGTTTCCCGTTTACGAACAGGAAAAGTTGCCCCAAACCCTCTCCGGCTATACCTTTGTCATCACCGGCACGCTCGAAAATTTCGGGAGGGACGAAGCCAAAGCGGAGCTGGAAAAGCGCGGGGCCAAGGTCTCCTCTTCGGTCAGCAAGAAAACCAGCTTCGTGATTGTCGGTGAAAATCCCGGCTCCAAACTGGCCGATGCCCGGCGTTTGGGAGTGAAAACGATAGGAGAAAATGAAATGGCCGCCCTGTTGAAGGGCGCCAAAAAACCGGAGGATTTGTGACCCAGACGATCATCAAGGTTCAAAGTTTCTGGATGCCTCTCTTGGCCCTGTCCGGCCTCACCTTGTTTGCCTATTTCGCCAGCCCCGTTCTGGTTCCCCTGGTTGCCGCCCTCTTTTTTGCGTTTCTGTTGAGCCCGCTCATCGACCTGCTGCAGCGCCTAAAGGTCCCCTATGCCGTCGCCGTCACGCTCGTGATGCTTTTCTTTCTCGTCGTTTTCGTTCTGGCCCTCTGGTGGGGCGCCGTCCAGATTGCCGAGCTGGTGCAAAAAGCCCCGCAATACCAGCAGGCGCTGGTCAAGGCCCTGACTGATCTTTCCGCCCGCCTGCCCGCCTCCGTTTCAGAGCGCTTGCCGTTTTTAAAAGACCCGGCCGGCTCGATTCCCGCTTTCACGCCGGAGCAGGTGGGAAAAATCCTCCAGTTCACCACCCGCGGCCTGGGCTCCGCCGCCTCCTTTCTGGGCTCCGCCTTCCTCGTTTATTTTTTGACTTTGTTCATGCTTTTGGACCGCGACTCCATGCAGCGCCGGCTGACCTACTTTTTCGGCCGGGAAAACCGCGCCACCACGGCGGACATCGTAAAGAAAATCAACCGCAGCATCTCCGGCTTTCTCGTGGTCAAAACCGCCATAACCATCGTCTTGGGAGTGGTTTTGACCGTCGGATTCGTGATTCTGCAGGTGCCGCTCCCCCTTCTTTGGGGCCCCTTGGCCGCCGTCTTGAACTGGGTGCCCTATCTCGGCTCGTTGATTGCGCTGATACTGACCGCCGGCGCCACCTTCGCCGCCCACGGCCTCTCCTGGCATCTTCCCGTTTTGGTGATTTTCTTTCTGGTCGTGCAGACGCTGGAAGGGAACATCATCGGCCCCAGAATTCTGGAGACGAAAATCGACTTGAACCCGATGGCTGTTCTGCTCTCCGCCATCTTCTGGGCCTGGATTTGGGGCTTTGCCGGCGCCCTTTTGGCGATTCCGATTACCGCCGCCTTCAAGGTGGTCTGCGACCACGTGGAGGCCTTGCAGCCCTTCGGCATTCTGCTCGGCGGCAAAAAAGAGGCCTGATGGAAGCCACCCACCTCCATCCCGCCCTCTATTCGCAGTACCTCAAGGTCCGCGCCCGGGTTTTCCTGCACCCGTTTGAGCGGTTTTTGAAGAATCTGATTCGCGACATTTTGATGCAGGACAACCTCCCTCTTCTGGCCGGCTCCATTTCCTTTTTCTCTCTTTTATCGATTGTCCCGGTGCTTTTGGTGCTGGCCTCCGTGGCCGGATTTTTGTTGAGCTCCGAAACGGTTTACACCAAAACCACCGACTTGGCCGCCCAGCTTCTGCCGGTCTCCGTCTCGGACGAATCGATTATCAATTTTTTGAACAACCTGCAGGCCCGGCGCAAGCTGGTCGGGCTCTTCGGGCTTTTGGGTTTGATTTGGACCGCCAGCCGCATCTTCGGCTCCATTGAAACCGCCCTGAACGCAATCTGGAAACTCCCCTCCGGCCGCGCCTTTTGGCACTCTATTTTGCTCCGGCTCGCCTTGGTTCCCGGATTTCTCCTCTTCATCCTGCTCTCCCTTTTGGCAACCGCCTTGTACACGGCATTTCGCAACACGGAGCTCCCCCTTCTCGGCGGCAAAATTGTCGAGTTCCCTTTTTTTGCGAAAGTGACCGCCGTTTTGCTGCCGGTTTTTCTGGCTTTCCTGCTCTTCTACGCCATTTACAAAATCATGCCCCGCGTCCGGGTTTCCAACACAGCGGCCCTCTTCGGCGCCTTTTTCGGCGCCTGCGCCTGGGAGATTGCCAAGCTCCTGTTCGATCTGTTCGCCAAAAAATTCGCCGGCCCGGAGCGCTTCTACGGCTCCGCCGCCACCATCGCCCTCTTCTTCGTCTGGGTGTACTACTCCTCCTACATTTTGCTCTTGGGGGCCGAAGTCGGCAAGCAGTTCCAGTTGATTTGGGAGGAGGCCAAGGCCGCCCGCCGGGTGCAAAAAGCCCTTTTCCGGCTGAACGACCGGCTGAAAACCGCCCCGTAATTCTTTGGCTTATTCCCCGCTTCCCGCTATATTTCCTGCTGGTGGATGACGAACAACCCGCGATTGCTTCAAACGCTGACCGCTTTTCTTATTTTGTTGTTCTCTCTTTCCCCCTTTGTCGAGCTTTACTCCCAGGCTAAAAAAAGACCCCGGCGCGCCCGCCGCACCTTCATCCGCGGCGCCACCCCGGAATCGCCGGGGCGGCTTTTGGCCAAGGCCGCGCTGATTATCGATGTCCCCTCCGGCCGGATTTTGTACGAGTACAACGCCAACCAGGTTCGCTCCATCGCCAGCTTGACCAAGCTGATGACCGCCATCGTCTTTTTGGAAGGCAACCCCCCCCTCGATTCGGTGGTGACGGTGACCCGCGAGGACGCCCGTGGTGCCGGCCGCCGCCGCTCCCAGATGGGAATCGGCGAGTCCTTCCGGCTGTTGGATCTTTTGTACGCCTCCTTGATGGCCTCGGACAACCGGGTGACGCGGACCTTGGCCCGCGCCTCCGGGCTCTCGATGGACAACTTCGTTTTGCGTATGAACGAAAAGGCCCGCGAGCTGGGGCTGGACTCCACTTTCTTTGTGGAGGTAACGGGACTGGACGCCGGCAACCGCTCCACGGCCTTGGACGTCGCCCGGCTGCTCTCGGCGGCGTTGGAGAATTACTGGGTCGCCCACATCACCGCCACGGATCAGTACACCTTCCACTCCACCAACAAGCGCCGCCGCCACATTTTGCTGAACACCAATCGCCTGGCCCGCGCCGGCTGGCAGGTGGAGGGGGGAAAAACCGGCTTCATCGCCGCTTCCGGCTACTGTCTGGCGACGATTATGAAGGATCGGGAAGACCACGAAATCCTGGCCGTCCTCTTGGGTGCCCCGACCAATTCCCGCCGCTTTTCCGAAACGATTTACATCATCGACTGGCTGAACCGCTACGTCTATCCCCGCGCCACCGCCGACACCACCCTGACTTCGGAATAAAATATCAGAGGCGAATCTCCAGATTCGCCCGGCTGAGCCGGAAGGTTCAGCTCCACACCTTGCTTTAACGTGCCAAAAAAATATATTGGGGAACTCGACTGCCGCGGTAGCTCAGTTGGTAGAGCAACGGACTGAAAATCCGTGTGTCGCCGGTTCGAATCCGGCCCTCAGCACCCAACGATTCCGCGGGATTCCGCCACGACGAGTCGCCTTGGCTCCGTACCGGGGGGACTTTTCTTGCTCATTGCCCCCGATGAGCACCCCGACCTGCGAACCGTCAGGCCTGAGGCGCCCCCAATCGCTGACCAGTCTGCGCGTCACCCGTCACACTTGCTCGCCCTCGGTCGCACCATGACATGTGGATTGAGCCATGGATATCGAACTGATCATCAAGAACTATCGATGCTTCACCGACACCATGCCCCTTCGTCTCCGCCTTCGCGATGGGT